>NZ_QPTY01000062.1:0-5517 GCF_005236045.1 Enterococcus sp. VV15 | reverse complement strand
GAAAATATATTAAGTTTGATCAATGAGAGACCGGTAAAACATTGTATAGTATTTTACACAGGATTATGGACTTGACTTTCCCTTCAAACTGCATTTTTTATGAATAGATGCAAAATAACTTTGATGTGAAATTTATATACAAAAAGTTTATATATTAAAATACATTATCCTAATAAATCAACCATATACTTAAAATAGTTTTCGCTTATTCTTTTAAGATAAACGTTTTTTGGCATGTCTGATAAGTTTGATACATTGATTTGGATTTATGATACGATTAAATAAAAAAATAGCTAGGATGTGCATGAGATTGGACAATAAAAAAGAGGAAAGTAAGGGGTTGCTACTATTAGAATCATTATATGACAAATGCTTAGACGGAATACCTAAAGTATCTAAACCAGTTTCAGAATTGGCGGATGAGTGCATAAAAAAATATGGTAGAACAGATAAAGCAATTGTAAAATTGGTGAGAAATCAGTTAAACAAAAATAGTCTAAATGGATTTGTGACAAGCTTTGGTGGATTTATAACAATGCCATTTACTCTGCCTGTCAACATTTACGTCAGTCATATATGTTCAAATGAGAATGGTAGCTGCTATTGCATTGATTAGAGGGTATGATTTGAGAGATGATGAGGTTTAGACTTTCGTTTATAGTTGCTTAGTTGGCAATGTTATAGCAGACACATTTAAAAACACAGGTGTGCAAGTAGGGAATAAAATTGCTTTAAATGCGGTAAATAAAATTTCAGGTAAAGTTTTAACTAAAATAAATCAAAGAATAGGATTTAGGTTTATAACTAAGAATGGAACAAAGGGAACAATTAATTTAGTAAAAGTAGTTCCGGTTGTAGGCGCTGGCGTAGGGGCGTCTATTGATTTTTCAACGACATGGGCGATTGCTAAAAGAGCAAAAAAGGTTTTTGAAGGAAACAATATCATCAATCTGGAATAAAAGTACAGTCAACTAGTAACTAAAATGATATTTCTACTTTCCATTTAAAAAGTGCCTCTTATTGGGTTAAAGTCATCCAGTAAGAGGCACATTCTTATTCTGTTTCAAGTTATTGGGTAAGTTCCCAAACTGATTCGACTTTTTTGTTTACTTAACGACTCAATATAAAAGGGACACACATGATCAATACAATAATGCCGAAGATGAGTGAGTGCATAGATACAATGAAAATTTTTGACATAAGATCTTTTTTCTTGTTTCTTAATTTTCTAACTGAATCAATATCTTTATTTTCGATAAATGCAAGATTTCTTTATACGTTTGAACATCGCTTTCTTTTTTTATTTTTTCGATTTTCAATGCTGCATACATAGAGATCAACCATAGCATAAGTGGTGGGACGATCCACCAATAATTTGGTAAAAATAAGGATGGTCCAAAAGTAAGAAATACTTTTGTCTCATTCTTTAAAAAAGAATAAACGCTGGGAGCAGAAGCAACTCCTGCTTAAATAAGCCGAAATTCACAAAAATGTGAAAAGCAATTTTCGTTGATTTCTTCTTATTTCTCGGAGTTAAACACTTCTGTCTCGACCTCATTTACTTATGGGGTCACTAATTTTAGTCGACTAAATGTACCAAATGTGAGTCTCTTAGTGATTTAAAATAAGGAAAAGCGTTGATAGAAAATAGTATAACGAATGAACATATTCAAGCCGACTCAGTCTCTTTGCCACGAACTTGATGAAAGGATATGAATGCAGTAAGTCACTCTCAAAATAGATGAATGAGTGATTGGAGTGAGATTATTTTTACAAGTATTTATTGTTGGCTAATCTACATTATTCATTATTTCCTAATGGTTGGCGACAGATTCCAAAAGAAATACCTTCATTTTCGCTTATTTTGCTTTTTACGTAAGGAAGTGGGGAATGAGCGTATAACTTCTCGATTTTTGTAGCAGTCGTTTGATCAGTGGAAGGTTACTTATTTTTCAATTCAGTAAACCATTGCTTAATTTCTATGGGATAAATATTTCCAGCAATAGAAGAAATGGCATTGAATCCTAAAGCTAGTTTTTCTGTTACAGCTGATTCACCACCCATGTAGACTTTTAAAGGTTTTTCTATTTTAGCGAGAATTTCAGGAAGATGAGCTGGATTTCCGGCTTCTTTTATTCCGATGACCCGATCGTCTTTTAAAAGTGTTAAATAGGTGTCTACAGTGATGTCAAAGCCGGTACGACGCGGATTGTTATAGAGTATCGTTGGCTTATTGGCGAAAGAGATCACCGATTTCGCATAGGAAATAGCTTCCTGTTGTGAAGGAAGAATATAAGGGGGAAAACCTAATAAGATTCCTGTGACTTCATTCGAAGTATTGATTTTTTGAGCGAGGCTCTCTGCCTCTTTTTGGCGAATACTAGATAGACCAAAAACGATTTCCAAATCATTATACATATTTAGTTTTTTAAGCGCATCAAGCAACTGTAATTTTTCTAGTAACGTCAATGAATGTTGATCGCCAGTTGAGTCGCCTACTAAAACTGATTGAACACCTTGAATAGCCAAATAATCAATATGTTGTAACGTGGCTTTTAAATTTAAGGTTTCATCTTATAAAAAGCAGTAGGAACAGCTACTTGATAATCTTCATTTAATACTATGACATTTCCTCCAATTTTTATCCTGAATTACGATCAATGAATAGATTGAAAAAATCAATGTGAAGTGCGGATAGAGTCAATATAAAGTGTTTGTAGTTTCTTGGTGATTGTTCCACACTGGCCATCAGCGATTTGCTTTCCGTCGATTGAAATGACTGGTACGATTTCATAAATACTATTGGAAATAAAACATTCAGTGATTTTATCTAACTGAGTGACAGAAAAAGGAGTTTCACAGACTTTTAGTCCATTTGCACGGGCTAATTTTAAAATCTGCATTTTAGTGATACCTGGCAAAACAAGGCTGCCATCAGGGTGGGTATATAAAATATCGTCAACGACAAACCAGACATTTGAGGCAGATGCTTCTGTGATCTTTCCGTCTCTTTGTAAAATAGCGTCATCGAATCCTTTTCTGACAGCTTCATCGAGTGAGAGGATATTGCCAATCAGACTTAATGATTTGATGTCACAATGTAACCAGCGGGTATCTTCAATGATCGTTGCACGGATTCCGTTTTTTTGCATTGCAATGGGTCGTTCAATGGGAATCGTGTAGGCGATATAAATCGGTGTCGTCTTCTTAGAGTCTGGGATCAGATGTTGTCTAGGTGATACGATTCCTCGAGAAATTTGAAAATAGATTTCTCTTTCACTCACATGGTTTTTCTGGATAAGTTGTTGAAGTTGCTCTTGAAGTTCATGTTTTTCGAATGGAAGAGTTAAATGGATTTTCTCAGCCCCGACCTTTAAACGATCGAAATGTTCTGAAAACATGAACATTTGTTGATCGTAAACACGGACCACTTCATATAGACCATCCCCGAAATGATAGCCGCGATCATCAGGTGAAATAGTGATTTCATCTTTGGGAATAAGTTGACCATTAAAAATTGCGTTCATAAAAAATACCTCCTAAAACTTCTAACTAAATGAATAATGCGTTATTTAATCAGAATATTCATACATTTTCATGCTTGAAACGTACTTTAGCAAAAGATCATGGGAATTACAATGCTTTTTTCTAAATACCTGTAATCATTCGCGGGATCTGTGAGTGTTTGTTACAATCAAAATATAAAAATAAAACGTGTTAAGACAGAAAATAATAGGAGGAAGTACATGAGACCAAAATCAAAAGATGACTTGATTGAAGCCGCGAATCAAAAATTTGCTGAATTATGGGAACAAATTGCAAAATTGAGTGAAGAAGAACAGCAAGCACCTTTCTTATTTGATGAAGCTTTTTTAGCGAAGAAAAAAGAGACACATTGGCGAAGAGATAAAGATTTAAAAGATGTTTTGATCCATCTCTATGAGTGGCATCAGCTTTTACTAAATTGGGTCCAAAAGAATCAGAAGCAAGAGAAAAGTCCGTTTTTACCAGAGCCATACAACTGGCGAACCTATGGACAAATGAATGTTGCATTTGTTACAAAGCATGAAAATACGCTGTTGTCTGATGCAAAATCCTTCGTGTATCAAACACATGAACAAGTGATATCATTAGCAGAGGAATTTGATAATGCTGAGCTATTTGAAAAGGAAAAATTTGACTGGACAGGGAACACAACTCTAGGGAGTTACTTTATTTCTTCGACAGCTAGCCATTATGATTGGGCGATCAAAAAAATAAAGCAATCTCAGAAGTAGTAAGTGCTAGTTTATTTTGAAATCGAAAAAAACGAACAACTCATTACCAGTTGTTTCATCATGGATAGTTACCAGATATTCAGAAATGGAACGAATCTTTAGATAAGAAAGGACAAAAGTGATTGATTACGAAGGTGAAGTGATACCTGTCCCAATCATTTATTTACGGTTGGAATGTGAGGCCAAAGTATTTCTTCCTTCTAGTAAATGTTCCTTATTACCTGGGGTTGGTTTATGGCTTTCTGACCAATAAGGCTGTGATATTGTTTCGTTTCTGGGCTGGTGTATGGCTTTTGTTTCTAAAGAGAATCTGTCTCAGATTTTTTTCATGCTGATTTTTTTGATTTGAGAGGATGTATGGCTTAAGTTTTTATGTATTTTTCTTTGTTGACTGGATAGATGTGACAGCTTCTTTTTTATTTTATAAATTGTTTTAGTGGATATATTAAAGTCTTCCTTGAGTTCTTTATAAGTGGAATTTGGATGTTCCCTTAATTTTTGTTCAACACGTTGGAATTTCTTAGTACGGTAGGTAGATCTCACTCCTAGCTGTTTTTTGATGTAGGTGATAGTTATATGTGAAATCTGATGTTCTTTAGCAATCTCTTTGTAGGAGTGGTTAGGATTAGTCAAAAGTGCGTGGGCTGCTTTTTGTGTTCGCTCAAAGCGAAACGATCTTTTGCGATTATTTTTCCCGACTGGTATTGTTGGATTGATTTCTTGTTGATTTAAAGAGAGTGGTATTGTATTGTCTACCCGCAAACTGCTATATGAGTCATTTTGAGATACGAAGTTAAGGTCTGCGAAAGCTGATACTCTTCTGTGGCAATGTAATGTTCTGAATGAAAATCAGACGTGCAGGGGATATCTACGAATGAAGAGGAAGGCCATTTCATTTGTGATTGAAAATCCGAACTGTTTTGGAAATTATTGACTTGAGAAAGTAGCTTATCTTCTATCTGGGCGGATAATATGGTTGAATCGGTGCGCTCAATGGGCATAAAGAAACCTCCTAAAAATGTTTCTTTTATTTTACTTCTGTTAGAACGAAGATGGAGGACCAGTTTTTCTGAAAAAATAAAAAAGATAGATAACCTGTCAAAAGGCTATCTATCTTTTTATTTTTAGCTTAGTACCAACCGTTAGCTAACCAGAATGCTTTTGCAGCATCCCATGAACCATAACGTGAAGTAACATATTGATCGGCTACACGTTCTTGATTAGCAGCAGAGTAGTCACC
>NZ_QPTY01000061.1:0-5978 GCF_005236045.1 Enterococcus sp. VV15 | reverse complement strand
TTGTGGTTAAAAACATTGTACCGTAAAAGGGCTGTTACATGGCCTTTTATCTTTTACACAATTATATGGACTTTATCATGTATTTAAAGAAATTTATTATTTGTATTTTTTAATAAAACTATGCTTAACAAGCATATCAATAGTTTGAGCGAGGTATTAGACGGAAGGATGTTTTGGCTATAGGATGAGAGTGTAAAGAAACGAAATAAAACATAAAAAGGGTAGGCTACAATGGCACAAAAACAAACAGCAGGTCATGATCAATTAGGCGATTTCGCGCCAAAGTTCGCTGAATTGAATGATGACATTTTATTTGGAGAAGTCTGGTCTAGAGAAGAAGAATTAGCCCCTCATCAAAGAAGTTTGATCACTATTTCTGCATTGATTTCAGCGGGGAACTTTGAACAATTACCTGCTCATTTAAGAATAGGTAAACAAAATGGTATTACAAAAGAAGAAATCTCTGAAGTAATCACACATCTTTCATTTTACGTTGGTTGGCCAAAAGCATGGTCAGCATTCAATATAGCAAAAGAAATCTATCCAGTTGATGAAAATCATATCCAGAAAGAAGAGTGAATGTATAATGGCAAAAAATGAAGACGTAAAGAATGGGATAATCTTCCCCGTGGGAGACAAAAATGAAGCATACGCCGATGTATTTACTGGTCAAAGCTTTTTGAAGATGTTAGTTAATGATCCTGAAGTTTCAGTTGCTGTAGGAAATGTGACCTTTGAACCAGGTTGTCGAAACAATTGGCATGTCCACACAGATGGCTATCAAATTTTGTTAGTGACTGGTGGTGAAGGATGGTACCAAGAAGAAGGGGAAGCAGCGAGAAAACTACTTCCAGGCGATGTTGTAGTAACCCACAAAGGGATCAAACATTGGCATGGTGCAACGAAAGACAGTTGGTTCGAACATCTTGCCATCACATCAGGGGCATCCAAGTTTATGGAACCTGTGACAGATGTGGAATACAATAACTTATGATTTTTATTAGATGGGGGAATATAGATGAATAACATCAAAGGCAAAGTTGTGATTATCACTGGAGCGTCCAGCGGTATTGGAGAAGTGACTGCTCGCTTATTGGCGAAGGAGGGCGCAAAATTAGTTTTAGCAGCTAGAAGAGAAAAAAAATTGAAAGCAATCGTTGATGCGATCATATCAGAAAGCGGAGAAGCAATCTACCAAGTAACAGATGTGACGAACTCAAAAGAGAATGAACGTCTAGTTGCACGTGCGAAGGAAGTATATGGAAAAGTCGATGTGATTTTCTTGAATGCAGGGATTATGCCAAGTTCACCACTTTCTGCTTTAAAAGTGGAGGAGTGGAATCAAATGGTAGACATCAACTTAAAAGGTGTGCTTAATGGATTAGCAGCAGTGTTGCCAGAGTTCATAGGACAAAAATCTGGGCATGTGATCACTACGTCATCAGTTGCCGGTATCAAAGCATATCCTGGTAATGGGGTCTACGGTGCTACGAAATGGGCTGTCCGTAACCTGATGGAAGTATTAAGAATGGAATCCGCTCAAGAAGGGACAAATATTCGAACAGCAACGATCTACCCAGCTGCAATCAACACAGAATTATTAGACACGATTACAGATGAATCAGCGGCAAGTGGCATGAGCGCACTGTATGAACAACATGGAATCTCCCCAGATCGTATAGCAAATGTAGTTGCTTTTGCAATCAATCAACCAAGTGATGTAAATGTCAGTGAATTTACTGTGGGACCGACTACTCAACCTTGGTAAGATTTTTTCAATAAATGTTGATAGAAAAACTGGACGACTCATAGACAGCTAAATCTCGCAAATGACACTCTTGCAAGATTTAGCTGTCTATTTTACGTGTTCTGTTCACCAATTTTTATGAATATTTAAGAAATCTTTCGGAAGATTTTGATATTTATGATGGGTTGATCGTACATGATTTCGACATCATCGATCAAGCTCCCCAACAAATGATAGTCTTCACGGTCGTGAGAAGGACTGCCTAACAATTCTTGGTAGTAGATATCCATGCTTGGGTCCCGAGGAGTGTCTAAAAGCTTTGCCAGCTCGGATAGATCATTTGGCTGTTCAGCAATTTTTCCCTGTATTTCAACAAAAAGCCCTTCTTCGGTGTAGTCAACTCCAATGCGTATTTCTGTTATATCATGTGAGTATAGATACGTAAGAAACTCATCAATGATCCTTTTTGATAATTCTTTTTCCAAATAAATTCTTTTCCTTTCTAACGACAGTCAAGCTGTCTAAAATAGGTACAAGAATACCTGCCACGAATCCCGTTGAGAATCCGCTATTATATAAACTTAATCCACCATGCAAAGTGTTGACGTTGTGGACTAAAGCAATATGTAAAAATCCAGCGAGTACACCGTAAATACTGCCGTAAAATCCACTGATAGGTGCAAGTCCGGTACCAAAAATTGCTGCTACAATCATCGTTGTTTGATTCACTTTGTATACTGTACCAAATAGAGAGGCCAAATAGATACCAACTAAAATAGGAAAACAGTTTTTTAAATGACTACCGAAAGCACTGAAACCAGCGACGGACAAGATTGCTCCAACGATCGGACCATTTACTTTGCCACCAATCAGTAAAACATACACGCAAAGCATCTCACCTACAAGCCCCATGTTGATCAACGTTGCACCAATTCCAGAGATTGAAATGAAATCAGTTGTTACTTTTCCCGAGGTTTGAAAAATTGCCCGCATGCCTGTTAGTTTAAATGAATTGAAGAAAAAACCACAGACGGCAGTCAAAGAAAAGAAAATAAGCATGATCATGGTCAAGCTACGATGATAGTCTGTAGAAAGGACTGAGTGTGATTCAATTGAAAAATTAAATAATCGTAGAATACTGGTAATAGTCATTGCAATCAATCCCGAAGTAAACCCAATATTGTAGAGAGTAAAACCTCTGTGGAAAATCAAGGTTTGTGCTGCTAATGGCGGCAGTAAAAAACCAATGGCGATCCCTACAAGGTTGCCTAACAACATTCCTGTCAATAATGGTAAAGACATGCCAAATGTAATGTAACTAACAACAGGCGACAGTGCACTAGCAAATAGGCCTACCATAATATATTGTGAGAAAGGCTTGTGGACAAAACGAGCATAGAGATAGACACCTAAAATAATCGAAATTGAATTATAGAGATTTTTTCCAAAAAAGGAAAAACCTGTAACGGTCAAAATCGAAGCAAACATTGGACCATTCAAATTGACATTATGCCGATACGCTAATAGAATTGAAAGCAAAGTTAACGTACCAACATTTATAAATACGCTTCCAAAACCGCCTAAAGCTAAATAATCGGTCAGAAGATTACTCGGAGAAGTGATGATCGTATATAAACCCTTGATATTTTTGATAGGATCAGCAGAAATCAAACCGATACTCAGGAAAAAAAGTCAGGTAAACGTTAGATAAGAATACTTCTTCTTTTGTGAAATGATTCTTTTCTGAGGATGAATATAAATAACGTTGGTTTCGTTGTCCATTACACACCTTCTTTTTCTTTTTCTTTAACTATAACTTGAAATAAAAGTTTTGGTCAACTCTGATTTACATTTATATCAAATTTTGTAAGGGTAACCAGTAATTTTGCCAATTTTTAAATAATTATGTGTAATTGTTAAAAAAAATAAGAAAAAAATTTAAAATATAACGTTTTGAGTAAAATGTTTGCAAAAAACATCCAAAATCGGTTACAATAAAACAACATATATTGCAGTAAGAAGTGGGGGAGTTTTTAATGAGAAGAAAAGTCTATACAAAAGATCAAATTCTGAAAGCTGCTTATGATGTCGTTGCAAAGGAAGGTTTCAAAGGCTTTACTGCTAGAAACATTGCGAAAAAAATGGGTATCTCTACTCAGCCGATCTATCTGGAGTTCAAAAACATGGAGGATCTCAAGAATACTTTGTTAGACTCTATTTTTGAACATCTTAAAGAAACGGTTTTCCCAGTAGAGCGAACAGGAGACAAAATCATTGACCTTGGTTTGAATTACATTTACTTCGCAAAAAAGCAACACAGTCTTTACATGGCTTTGTACATCGATGAGCATGGGGATGGTCAAAAAATGCATGATTTCTCTTATAATTATTTCCGAGAAATTGTGAAAGAAGACAAACGATACAATCAATTATCTGACGAATATATTGATGCACTCCATACAGGAACATGGATCGCTGTAACTGGTATCGCATCATTGATGTCTTCAAATATCATGCACCCAACAGAAGAGCAAATCATCTCATTCATCAAACGAACAATCGATTCAATTTTAGCTTTAGAAGATCCTGAACAAATCAGATAAAACGAGTAACTATTTTACGTTATCTTACACAAGACTCATTCAAACATTCTTTTGTCAGTTGTTTGACCGAAAATGGTCTTCATTGGGAGTGGGAAAAATGATTCTTGTGTTTTTGTCTATACCTACATGAAAAAATTCATAGAAATAAAAAAACGTACTTGACATTTGTTCCGAAAAGTTTAAAAATAATACGTACGGAAGGTTGGCAGAGTGGTAATGCACCGGACTCGAAATCCGGCGAGCCGCAGTAATGTGGTGCACGGGTTCAAGTCCCGTACCTTCCTTCGTATCAACGTTTTTGAGCTATCTGGCGCTTGCTGGATAGCTCTCTTTTTTAAAAAGAGTACCCCTTTTAGTACCCCTTTTTGAATTTATCCCATTCATCCTCTCATATAATTTGAAAAGTTAGAAATAGTGGTCTTATTTTTATTTTCTGTAACGTGCGTGTAGATATTCGCTGTTGTTTGTATGTCTGCATGTCCTAATATTGCTTGAGCATCTTTTAGAGAAGCACCAGATTCAAAAAGTAAACTTGCGTGTGTATGTCGAAATCCATGAGCGGAAATTCGTTTCAGCTTTTCGTTTTTCTTATAAATTTGTTTCAACCAAAAACGTGTAATCGTTGGATTATACAATTCTCCATTATTGGAAAAAACTAAATTTGCCCTATCGAAAATATGAGTAAGTTTATTACTGCTTTTTTTATATTTTTTTAGAGCGTTTGATAACTCATGATCTAAATATATAGTTCTAACTCCATTTTTCGTTTTTGGCTCATTTACAATTAAACGCCCATTTTTGCCCCTTGTGATAGTTTTGTTTACGGTTAGGGTATTTGTATTAAAATTAATATCTGACCATGTCAAAGCGAATGCCTCGCCTTTACGTAAGCCAGTATAAGCTAACAAATAGAAAAAAAATCTTGATGCGATTGCGAAAGGGATAGTTGAAGCGATTACAGGCGAATCACTGAGTGGAGCTACTTCTTCTACAAATACAGTATCAAAACCACAAACACCATCCGACCATGACAAAGCAGTAGCAGCAAGTAAAGCTGTTCATCAAGGGAACGCATGGGCGAAACTAGAAAAGTTCAATGAAGTAAGTAAAGGGAAAATACGAATTGCTGGATGGCTGGTACCAGATAAACCAGAAGGTATAATCGGTAAATTTGCTTATGTATTGATCATGAAGCATGGCACAACTGAAGAAATCACTCGTGTGGCTTCGCAAGGAATCAAACGACCTGACGTGAAGAAAAATTATGGTTACAAAGGTGGCGATACCCTAGGAATGGACGTCATTGTAGATTTAGGTTGGGTGAAAAAAGGCACGAAAATTGATGTCATTTTCCGTCGTTGTAATCAAGCAAATGGTGAATCTGCAGTCAATGATGTTCCAATTAAGGATATTTATTTAACATTATAGTTGAGAAAAGCTCCTTATTGAAGAGTGATATATACTATAGGAATTATTTTTATATTAGATCATAAAAAATATTTAAACTTTTGATGATCTAATATAAAAATTTAAGACAAGTATATTGATTTTGATAAAGTCCATATAATTGTGTAAAAGATAAAAGGCCATGTAACAGCCCTTTTACGGTACAATGTTTTTAACCACAA
>NZ_QPTY01000060.1:0-6016 GCF_005236045.1 Enterococcus sp. VV15 | reverse complement strand
AAACAGCCCCATGACGATTCTAAGATTCCACCCAGAAATCAATCAATTTCGTGGTGAAACATTCTTGGAGAAAAAGATGTGGGAAGCTGAACTTAAGGAGGAGTATGCTGAGGTTGAAACAAATTATCACAGGACAGGAGGACCATCGCAACCTGGGCCATCGCAACCTGGACCATCGCAAAATGTACCACTACCAAAGCTTGATTTGAGTGAGTATTTAAGAATTGCAGAGGAGGCAAGAAAACTTCCTACTATTCCAGATAGATCAGCTACGTGGAATGCCTTGAGACAAGCATATACAAATACTCAATTAAATCAACGGCGGGTTCCAACGTGGGATCTAACGGTACAACCTCAGAGATTGACTAATTTTATTCCAACTAGACCTATCGAGGTTCAGCCGTACTCTGCGGAAAACGAATTTATGCTAAAGATAGACTTAATAAGGAAGGATCTTAATCCCATATTCGCTCCCCCTCCTCACCAGCCTAAGCTCGACTTTCAAGTGATTAAGGGGGTCGATACAAGGAACTCGCCCGAATTTATCAGACCTTTTCAAGTAGAACTTAAAAAAGGACTTGATAAGGGAGAACGCGCATTTTTATATTTAAAAGATCGCTGCCGGTATTTGTCGACGATACCCGATATTTCAGCTACCAGAGAAGGTCAATATTTGGCGCAAATGTTTATAATAGAACATGCAGTCGATAAAAATCAGATACTACACGAGATTAATCAAAGATTGCTATCAATAGCAGAAAGAGGAGAACAAATACTTAAACAAACAAAAGATATGGGCTTTGAAAATGTTTGGATCGCATCTACTGATTTGGCTTTGAATCTAAATACAGGGAAATACGAATCACGATTAATAAAAGACGTAGCCCAAGCATTCATAAAACCAAGGGATCCGCAATCTAGAATGTTCCTCATAGCCGATTCTTTCCATTCACAATCTCATCCAGTTCTTGAGAAAAAGCAAGATTTATTCAAAATAATTCTACATGAAACGACACATCTTGGATCAAATACGGGTGATTTAGTGGTGTATCCGAGACAACGGAAAGGGTTTGAAATGAGTGGTAGTGATCTGTTAAGGGAGTATAATGCAAGATTTACTGAAATAATAAACTCTAAAGCGTTTAAAAATTTTGTCTATCGATTATCACAACAGCAAAATCTGCCGAATTTATCTCCAGATGCGGTTGCGAGCTCTTTAATTTTAGATGATATGTTACGAGTTAATCTTCAGATGGAGGATGCAGAAATGATAGCAGTTATCGTTAGAGATTTAAGCGAAAGAAGAGATTTTGATTTTAGAAAAAGGGTAGAAAGAAGTCTTGATGAACAACCATTAAAAGATCAACCATTAGAAGATCAACTAGCAACGATATTTCGAAATTACGCAGTGTCTTCTCTTTTTGATATAGACCACTATCAATTAAGTCCTCACTTGAATAAAACACAAGATCAAGCGAAACTAAAAATTACAGCAAATGTAAAAAAAGAAGAAAAGAGAAGTATATTAAAGGTTGTAGAAAAAGGAATAGAAAAAAGCAATGTTAGAAGACCAAATAATAAAAAAAGCTCAAAACTTGGAGAACTGGCAATAAATTAGGAATAAGCTAGATAGTCGTTTTCTGGTTTAAACTACAGAATTTTCGCTTAAAATAAGCGTTTTGAGTTTTCATTGAATATAAAAAATGGAAAAGTTCAATGTGGAGATTCGACAAACATGAGAATTTGAAATAAAAATTCGGAACGGTCATTTTTAAGAAGAGGCGCATTATGCGATCCGGTAAGACTTAACGAAGAGACGACAAAACATAGGTCGTTTGAACATGGTGAAAGCCAGCGTTTCAAGACGCTGGCTTAATATCAGAGGATTGTATCCTTAGCGCAAACCATTCTTTTTGAAGAAGAGATGAATGGATCGTAAATTTTTGTTCTGAAAATAAACAGTCAGTTCCTTGTTTCGTTAAGAATGCCTGGAACTGTAGTAGGATTCTTGATAAAAGGGATCATCATAATGCCGACGTCGTTCAGACTGACGGTATTTCTTTTCATCCCACAACATGAACCACAAAGTAAACAACGGAACAAACACTAAAAGTGCTGGTCGAATACCAAAGTTACCAATAACAATACCTAAGAATAATACTATTAATACCAAGCCAAGACGTCTCATTGATTTCATGATTTCTCACCTCATTAGTTTATGCGAACAAAAGTTCGTATTTATAGTATACGAACTTTTGTTCGATTTGTAAAGAGGGAAGCTGAAAAAATGAGCTACACCTTTTTACGGCACAGCTCATTGCTTTTGTCTATTTTGAAAATTCATGGCATCCTAATAAATATGACTGCGGTAAAGACCAACTACGCGGCCGAGAATGGATACTTGATCCAAAATGATCGGTTCTAATAAATCATTTTCTGGCTGAAGTCGGAAGTGGTCTTTTTCCTTGTAGAATCGTTTGCATGTTGCTTCATCTTCTGCTGTCATGGCAATGACGATATCACCGTTTTGTGCAGTTTCTTGTTTACGGACGATCACGTTGTCTCCGTCTAAAATACCTGCATTGATCATACTTTCGCCACGGATCGTTAACATAAACAAACTTCCTTCTTCAGAAGAAAGATTAGGCGGTACAGGGAAAAAATCCGAAGCATCTTCGACTGCTAAAATCGGCTCCCCAGCAGTAACCACCCCAAGTACGGGAATCGTGGAAGGTCGAACCCCGATTTTTGCCAAACCTTGTTTTGTCAATTCGATTGCACGAGGTTTTGTTGGGTCTCTTTGAATAAAGCCTTTTTTTTCAAGCCTTGCTAAATGGCCATGTACAGTAGAGGTAGAAGAAAGCTGAACGGCTTCTCCAATCTCTCTTACAGTTGGTGGGTAACCTTTTCGAGACACTTGTTCATGGATATATCGTAAGACTTCGATTTGTCTAGTTTCAGTTTGTCGGGCCACAAGGTACACCTTCTTTCAATTAATAACTAAAGCATATCATATAAAAGGTCTTGTTTCAAACAAATGTTCGTATTTATATTAGTTTATCCAGTTGTTTTTTTTCCGTTTTTTATATAATATGAAGTAGAGTAAAAGGAGGTCTCCATATGCTATCACCCGGAAAAATCGAGCGAATCAACGAATTGGCTCGGATAAAGAAAGAAAAAGGCTTATCAGAAGCGGAAAAAAAAGAACAATTAGAGTTAAGAGAAGAGTATTTAAATGCCTTTCGCTCGGGAATGAGACATCATATTGAAGGAATGAAAATCGTCGATCCTGAAGGAAATGATGTCACACCAGATAAATTAAAAGAAATCCAGAAGAAAAAAGGCTTACACAACCGGGAAAACAACTTTTAGTAAAAAATACTAAAAATCATTGCTTTTTCTAGTGGTATCTTATAAAATGGTATGTGAGTAATAAAGGTAAAAAAAACCTAAATTAATAGGAGGGGTTATTTTGTTTGACAAAATCGACCAACTTGGCGTAAACACGATTCGTACATTAAGTATTGAAGCAGTTCAAAAGGCAAATTCTGGACATCCGGGGCTACCAATGGGGGCAGCACCAATGGCGTATGCACTATGGACAAAACATTTGAAAGTAAATCCGACTACTTCTAAAAACTGGGCGGATCGTGATCGATTCGTATTATCAGCTGGTCATGGTTCTGCGATGTTGTATAGCTTATTGCATCTGGCTGGTTATCAAGTTTCGATTGATGATTTAAAACAATTTCGTCAATGGGATTCAAAAACACCAGGACATCCTGAAGTTAACCATACAGACGGTGTCGAAGCAACTACTGGTCCATTAGGTCAAGGTATTGCGATGGCTGTAGGGATGGCAATGGCAGAAGCACACTTAGCAGCAACATATAACAGAGAAAACTTCAACATCGTGGATCATCACACCTATGCTATCTGTGGGGACGGCGATTTGATGGAGGGCGTTTCTCAAGAAGCTAGCTCAATGGCTGGTCACATGAAATTAGGAAAATTGATTGTTTTGTATGATTCAAATGATATTTCTTTAGATGGCCCAACGTCAAAAGCCTTCACGGAAAATGTAGGGGCTCGCTATGAAGCATATGGCTGGCAACATATTTTAGTCAAAGATGGCAATGATCTTGAAGCAATCTCTAAAGCAATCGAAGCTGCTAAAGCAGAGACAGACAAACCGACATTGATCGAAGTAAAAACAGTGATCGGGTATGGATCACCGAAAGAAGGTACTTCAGCAGTTCACGGAGCGCCAATCGGTGATGAAGGAATCAAGATGGCAAAAAGCGTCTATGGTTGGGAATATCCTGACTTCACAGTTCCTGAAGAAGTAGCTGCTCGTTTCCACCAAACAATGGTGGAGGAAGGCCAAAAATCAGAAGCTGCTTGGCATGAAATGTTCAAGAACTATAAACATGCGTACCCTGAATTAGCTCAACAATTTGAAGATGCGTTTGCTGGGAAGTTGCCTGAAAACTGGGATGCTGAATTACCATCTTATGATGAAGGTAGCAGTCAAGCAAGTCGTGTATCAAGTAAAGAAGTGATCCAAGAGCTTTCTAAAGCAGTACCAAGCTTCTGGGGCGGTTCTGCTGATCTATCTGGTTCAAACAATACGATGGTCGTAGCAGACAAAGATTTCACTCCTGAACACTATGAAGGACGTAACATCTGGTTTGGTGTACGTGAATTTGCAATGGCATCGGCGATGAATGGTATCCAATTACATGGAGGCACACGTATCTATGGGGGTACATTCTTCGTATTCGTTGATTACTTGCGTCCAGCCGTTCGTTTAGCAGCTATCCAAAATACACCGGTAATTTATGTGTTGACACATGATTCAGTTGCTGTTGGTGAAGATGGACCAACCCACGAACCAATCGAACAATTGGCATCTGTAAGATGTATGCCAGGTGTTCATGTGATTCGCCCAGCTGATGGAAATGAAACTCGTGCAGCTTGGAAAGTCGCAATGGAATCAACGGATACACCAACGATCTTAGTATTGAGTCGCCAAAACTTACCTGTGCTTCCAACGACAAAAGAAGTTGCTGATACAATGGTGAAAAAAGGTGCATACGTGTTATCACCAGCAAAAGGAGAAACCCCTGAAGGTATCTTGATTGCTACTGGTTCTGAAGTAGATTTGGCTGTAAAAGCACAAAAAGAACTTGCTGAAGCTGGCAAAGATGTCTCTGTTGTTTCAATGCCAAGTTTTGATCTTTTTGAAAAACAATCAGCGGAATACAAAGAAAGTGTCTTGCCAAAAAATGTCAAGAAACGCGTAGCAATTGAAGCTGCTGCTTCCTTTGGTTGGGAACGTTATGTCGGCACAGAAGGAACAACGATCACGATCGATCATTTTGGTGCGTCTGCTCCAGGAAATAAAATTCTTGAAGAATTTGGCTTCACTGTTGAAAATGTCGTTCGTACATTTGAACAATTATAAAAAACACTGTTATATATTTGGCTCAAAAATAATCCGTGTTTGAATCCTCTATCTTCTAATGTGTTTTAGAATGATGAGTTGACGTCCAAACACTGAGAAAAAACTATCGACCGAGGATTTGTGCAGAATCTCGGTCGATAGTTTTGTGTTCATAAGGAAAGAGTCATCAATGTAGTTGTTCCTGCGTGCAAGTAGATGATCAGCAGGGGGGGCGCGTGAGAATCAAGAAATGGTGAAAAAAGCATGATTGGAGACGGCAAAAAAACAAGAAAACTTTGTTCGTCAAGGGAGCTGAATACTAGAAAACTTGACAAATGCTTCAAATTAGATTAAGTTGTTTCTTATCGCATCAACAGAAGGTGTTCGGTATTCTGTTTTACGATTGTTTTTATATTACGGATTATTTCGCTAATATTACTTAAAGATTACAAAAAGTAAATTTTTTAAGATTAGTTTGAGTTTCCTGAAATTTAGTCAAGTCCATAATCCTGTGTAAAATACTATACAATGTTTTACCGGTCTCTCATTGATCAAACTTAATATATTTTC
>NZ_QPTY01000005.1:0-125564 GCF_005236045.1 Enterococcus sp. VV15 | reverse complement strand
GAAAATATATTAAGTTTGATCAATGAGAGACCGGTAAAACATTGTATAGTATTTTACACAGGATTATGGACTTGACTTTTTTTCTGGATGCGTTCAGTAATTTTTTGATTATGTAGTACTATTTAAATAATCTTATTAAATTTAAAATTCAGTCTATAGTTACATTTTTAGTTTCTTTATCTGGATGTTCTCTGATGTATAATTTAATTTGGTTACAAATACTGATAATAAGTAGATAAAATTTAACACAATATAGCGAAACTACTTTCTTTAATAGAGTGGTGTAGGTCATGCTTTTAAAGTATTTTAAGTTCTGCAAATTTAGAAGAGGCAACTAGGTATACTAAGGTATATAAAGTTTCACAATTCTCTAATCAGTAATATTTCAAAAGAAGATACGATTATTTTAAAGATTGGTAATCAAATAGAAAGAATTCCAATAAGTAAGATTCTGTTTTTCGAAAGTTCACACAAGTCACACCGAGTTGAAGTTCACCTAAAGAATCGACAATTTGAAATTTATGGAAAGCTGTCCGATGTAGTTAAAATGCATCCTACATTTATTACAAGTCATAAGTCATTCGTTGTAAACATCAAGAACGTCAGGAGTGTTAATACAAAAGAACGGATAGTAACATTTGTGAATGGTGAGACTTGCTATATATATCATCGCTTTCAAAAAAACTTACTAAGCCAGTTAGACAGTCATCATTAAGATGGCTGTTTTTTTACGTTTAGGCACGAATTTCAACCTCTTAGGCAAAAATCAACTACAGATACATTCTTCATGTAAAAATATTCACATGGAGGGCGTAATAGTGGAAGAAAAATTGGCAGTATGGGTCTATGAACAAAGTCTAGCTAAGCAAAATTATTCTGATTACGAAAAAGCAAGAATAATTTATGGTTGGACGGTTCTGTTTTACAACTTATTAAAAGTCACAATTATTCCACTGCTATTAGTTTATTGAAACAAGTGGCAGCCCAGTATCTAAAACCTGCAGATTTTGCAAGACTAAACTGGGTAACCATAGCAGCTTCAGCAGCGATTAATGCTGTTAGTTGCCTATAGATTAGAATCGTTAGATTGTTTGGGGAATTTGTATTATTTTCTTTAATGGGTATTCCGTATTGGAGGGATGCCCATTTTCTTGTATAATTACTTTAATTAGCTAAATGATTGAAAAAGGGGCCCTCTGAGGTTGGAAAAAGAATTTAGGCTGTATAAAAATTTAATCGATGAGTTAGATATTTCTGAGAATCATATTTCTTGTATTGCAATTAAGTACCCAAAAAAATGCTTCAAATATTTGGCTTTAGGTGCTCTGGCGACCTCGTTGTTTGAAAGGATATATCTACTTACTTTCACAGAAAAAGGACTGTATTTGATAAAGTTAGGAAATGGAATAACTGTCATGAGAACATCAGAAAAGGTCGCTTCTAGAGAAAGTAGTAAAATAAAGGCTGAAGAAATTTCTTGTATTATAGTTGAAGAGGAATATCTCGCTAGTTCTATTTCTGGATACTGGCTAAAGATTGAAGAAAAAAGGAATCATATTTTTTTCATTCCTAATAGTAATTTTACTTTTGAAAATAATATTCTTAATAATAACCGAAATATCGGTTTACTCATTCAGAATAACTTTTTTGAACTAGGAACTAATGGAACGGGTTATATCGTTTAGTTATTATTTAGCTAATTTAGAGGACAAGTACAATAAAAAATGGTGTTAGTCAGTTGTGCATTGGAATAGCTATTAAATGTCAATATGAAGGAGCATTAAGTGATGATTTCTAAGTATGAAGAGAAAATCGAATATGAAAAATTTATTAGTAGTCTTAATATAGTTCCGAACCATAACTATATTGAAGTCTCAAAAGGGTCTAACCCTGCAATTTTTACTTATGCAAACGGGAGTGCGGTGTATGAATTTTTTATCTCTAAACAATATTTGCTGATTTTCACTCATAGCGAAATCATACTAAAAAAATACGGAGTAGATATCCCAAAGAGAATCTCTCACAAGGATATTTATGAATTTCAGGCTCGCGAGTTACCTTTAACGAGTTTTCATTGTATTAGTTTCAAGGCATTTAATAGAAAGTACTATTTTTATATTGATGCTGATGATGTTTTTTCTTTAGGAGAATCTAGTTACTCCAGCTTTAATTACTACTTTTTGCGTGAAAAAAAATTCTTTGGTCTATTAGATATGTGACTTGCAGATATATAGCTGATTGTATGTTGAAATTGTAATGAGAAAACTACATTTCTTGAAATTACAGACAGAATGTCATTTCTGAATATTAAATAAAAGTACAATTCTCTTTTTTATTGTTCCATAAGATATTTTTAGTAACTCAAAAAAATCATAAAGAAAATTTGACAAATTAACCGATTTACTTGGCAATGAGTCTTCATCAATGAGCTTTCTAGCATGGAAAAAATCAAATGGTAGAGGATCGATTTAACGTAATCAATATACCATCTCAGACAACAGAATGCGGGTTAGTCATAGGTATCGATAAAAAAATTGGATAATTTCTATTAATGCTAAACGGAGTATTTCCTTTTGAATATGGGGATAAATATTAATTCTAACACCATTGTATGTAAAAAATTTTTCTCATATTCTAAAAAATTATATTCTATTTTTTTGGAATATCACTAGTGTTGCACTACCCACCTCTGGTTTTGCAAAATTTAATGTCGTAGCTAGTATTGCAATTAATGTGATTTCTTGCTGGAAAAATTAAAAAAATGATATAAACAAGAAGGGCTTCCTAAGTGGAAGTCCTTCTAATTCTTAATATCGTAATGTGGATTGAAAAAAATGATGCTTACAGACAGCGAGATTAATCAACAAGTAAAGGATTTTATCCGCTATTTAGGATTTACCCCACAGCATAACTATTTTACCTGTTATAGATATCCTCTTCCAATTTTAGGACTTATCCCTGTCAGTCCAATCATGACAGCTTTACATGCCATTTTCTTTGATAAGTTTGACAATTGGACGAAGTTCCTTCAAACGAACGGGAGAAGAATTCGAACGGTCGTAAAAAAAGAAGTAAAGAAGTTTAGAGAGTGTGGAAATCCTGAAAAGAGTTCCCGCCTGTTGGTTTGCGAAGGCTGCCATGCAGTAAAAAAGCTGGTCTTTCGATGTAAAGGAAAGTTTTTCCCAACATGTGCAACAGGAGAAAGTCAGCGGTGGGCGGAGATCACGGCGAATGATCTGTTTATGGTTGCACACAGACACGCTGTTTTTACGATTGCTGAAGGCTTGCGTCCTATTTTTATGATGGAGAAGTACTATTGAAAGGCTTAATGGATGAAGCAGCCCGAATTCTGTTGGATTTTTTTGAGAAGCATCACGTGAAAGCAGGCGTCGTAGCTGGATTTCATACCCTTGATTACCCGCGAGCCAGTCACATTTTCCCGTACGGTCAAAACAAGCTGATCGACTTGCTTTTGCAGCTTGCCAAAGAGCGGCACTCCTTTTTTCGAAATATGTGTCACCATCACAAAGATGATCTGCATCACTGCGACTAGCACCAATGTCAAAATCGGATCTAAAGTAGTGGTGATCAAAATCCCCCCAACTAAAAGAATTGGTGCGCGAATCCCCATCCGCAGCATGACACCAAGGGTCAGATGGATATTGTAGGTGTCAGATATTATACGTGAAACTAATGAGGAGATGCAGACATCTTCAATTTGCGTCGTGTCTAGATAAGTAATCTTGTGGAACAGGTCTCCACGAATATGTTCCGTCGTATCTTTTGCGACCCGTGAGACCATCCGATTGGCGACAATATTTGCCCACAAAGCAAAGGCAGAAGCCGCAAAATGACACCGCTCCAGAGAAGAATTTTCTTGGGGTCTTTTTGCGGAATGACCTGATCTAAAATATAGGCTAAAGTCCAGGGCAGAATCAATTCCATCATGGTTCCTAAAAATTTAATGATTACACCTAGCGTTACTCGGAAACGATAAGGCTTTAGTAGTTTAGAATTAATTTCATTTTTGCTCCTTTTTACACATCTCTGTTTCAGCCTTCTCCATAATCGTCTGCAAATCAGACAATAAGACCTCTTGCTGTTCGCTTGGAATCTCTGCTAACAACTTTTGGTTCCATTTGGCTAAGATCGATCGTACTTCAGCTTCGATAGCTAACGATTTTTCTGTTGGAAAGATCTGCAACCGCCGAGCGTCTTTTTTATCACTTTGACGAGTAATGAAACCTTTCATCTCCAGCTGCGCCAATTGTCGAGCGACATTACTTTTATTGATAAAAATTTTACAGGCCAGCTCTTCCTGTGAAATTCCCGGTTCGGCACAAATACTTAAGATATAAGCATGGTGCATTTCCCCTAAACCTAATTTTTTAAACTCTTTTTCTCGGTATAAAGCAGAAAGTCGTGCGATGCGATTGATCATTTTGACAAAAGAATCCACCCGAATGTTCCTCCTTGGTAGTTAATAAGTTCTCGATTGAACAAGTATATAACAGTATAAAATAAAAATGTTGCGGGTGCAACGAATATGGGTCAAAAGGCTTAATTAGTCTGTCAGCAGGAGTTAGACAGTTTATTTTTCAGCTTTCATGTGCAAAAATTTACCTTTTTTACACAACCATAACAATCTTTTTTTATCTTTGCGTGAACTTGACGGTGTCTTTACACTGCATCGGTATACTTTTGTCAGAGGATATCGCTGTACTTGTGTGTTTTCGCTGACGGTATCCAGTTTGAAAAATTAATTCGTAAATGCGAATAAAGGAGAGATACATTTGTTAAAACTCGAAAACATTTCGAAAACATTTCAAGAGACGACAGTACTGGAAAATATTAACTTAGAAATTGAATCTGGCGAGATTGTTTCTATTCTTGGACAATCAGGTTCAGGAAAGACCACTTTATTAAATTTGATTTTAGGGTTAGAAGAGCCAAGCGGGGGAGAAATTTTCTCTGACGGGATAAATATTACGCACACATTGATGGAAAAACGGCCCTTCAATATTGTATTCCAAGATTATGCCTTGTTTCCTAATTTAACAGCTTATCAAAATCTGACCTACGGGCTACGCAATAAAAAAGAGTGTTCGACCAAAGCAGAGGTTGATGAACTGATCCAATTATTGAATTTGGAAAACCACTTGGAGAAACCGATCCATCAATTGTCTGGCGGGCAGAAGCAGCGGGTCGCACTGGGGCGCACGCTAGTGATGAAGCCACAGCTGCTTTTGTTAGATGAGCCGTTAAGTGCTTTAGATGGGGTAATCAAGGAATCAATCAAAGTGAAAATCCAAGAAATTGCGCGGAAGCTTCACTTGACTATCGTCATCGTCATTCATGATCCAGAAGAAGCGTTGACGATGTCTGATAAAATCGTTGTTCTCGATGAAGGAAAAATCGCTCAATGCAGTTCGCCGGTCGAAATCATGAGTAAAGCGTCCTGTCATTTTGTCGAAGAGTTCATCGTCAACCAATTGGCGATCAAGCAACAGAATATTCAGCAAATATTTCAACAATCGATGAAAATGGTGGTATCATGAGAGCCGCCTTTTCATTGAAAAAAATGATTAGCTGGTGCGTACTTGCTTTTTTCTTTCTATTCTTGGCTTATCCGATTGTTCAGATCGTGCTGACCGCTTTTCCCAGTTCGGGAGGAAGTAGTATCCAGATTTTCAATCAGGATTGGCAGGTATCGTTTGGCAATAGTTTGAAATATTCTTTAGTGGCGACAAGCTGTTCAACAGTTTTAGGTTTTTTCTTAGCTTACGGAAATAATTTTACTCGGATCAATCAGAGATTTTTAAAGGTGAATGAGAGTATTCTGCATTTTCCGATGCTTTTACCAACCATTACTTATGGCTTTGTCCTTATTTATGCCTTTGGTAAACAAGGCTTATGGAGCAAGGTTTTTCAACAGGAACTGTTCCATATCTATGGCTCCATCGGTATTTTATTAGGCTTTGTCATCTATACATTGCCGCCAATTTTTATTTTGATCAATAACTCGATGAAATATTTGGATACACAATTATTTGTTGTGTCTCGTTTGATGGGGGATAGCTGGTATCGATCGCTATATAAGACGATTCTGAATCCTTTGACTCGTGTGTTGGCAGTCGCCTTTCTGCAAGGCTTCTTCATGTCGTTTACTGATTTTGGGATTCCAAGTGCGGTTGGCGGCCAGACACCCTTCATCACGACATTATTATATGAAGGCTTTATGGGAACAATTCCGAACTTTCAGTTTGGCTCCTTGGTTGCCCTGACGATGCTGCTGCCATCGATCATCAGTATCTTGGTTCTGAATCATTTACAGAAGAAGGTAGTGCGCTATGAACGACCGCGTCAGGCAGTAATCAAAAAGAATGCAGTGAGAGATTGGTGCTTCCGACTACTCTTTCTTAGTTTGTCACTGTTCATACTAGGTGTCTTTGCTGTCTTGATCATTATTCCGATGGTGAGTAATTGGCCTTATGATTTGCGTCCAACGCTGAATAATTTTGCCCGCTTTATGCAAGATGATAGCTTTATTTTAACGTTGAAAAACTCGCTGATGATGGCGTTATTGACTGCAGGAATTGGAACGATAATTGCCTATCTAGCGGCAATCCTAACCTCTAGAGAGCATAAGCTTTATAAGCTCAATCAATTGATCGATAGTATCGCTACAATCACCAACTCGATTCCGGGAATGGTTTTGGGAGTTGCTTACTTATTATTATTCAGCGGCAGTCAGCTGCATAACACGTTAATCGTTTTAGTCATCGTAACGATTGTTCATTACTTCTCGACACCCTATCAGATGGCAAAAGAAGCGCTGCAAAAGATGAATTTGAATTGGGAAAATACCGCCAAGTTAATGGGCGACAGCTGGCTGAAAACCGTTTGGCGGATCTTGATCCCTAATTCAAAGGTGACGATCGTTGATATCTTTGCCTATTACTTTTTCAACTCAATGGTGACGATTAGTGCCGTAATTTTTTTAACAAGTGCTAATACAATGGTTATTACTGCCAAATTAAAAGAGCTCCAGCATTTTGGCCGGTTTAACGATATTTTTATGCTTTCGTTGTTTTTATTAGTAATCAATTTAGCCATGCAAGGACTTACACAACTTATAAAAAGGGGAATGATGAATGAACAAAAAGAAACTACTCGCTTTACTTGGAAGTCTGCTTTTCCTTCTATTATTAAGCGGCTGCAACAAAAGTAATGCTGCGAACGAAAAGGTCACGATTTATACGAATGCCGATGAAGAGCCGGTAGAGGTCATTAAGAATGTTTTAGATAAGAACGGCTACAAAGGAAAGTATACACTGCAATCTTTTGGCACATCAGAGCTGGGTGGCAAGCTTTTAGCAGAAGGAAAAAATATTGAAGCCGACTTAGTGACGATGAGTACCTTCTATTTAAATAGTGCTCAGAAAAAAGAGGAGATGTTCAAGGAACTAAAATTACCAGTTGATTCATTAACGAAGATTCCAGACTACACCGCACCCTTTACCGTCCAAGAAGGAACGATTTTTTACAATACGGATGTGATGAAGGAAATGAAGCTGCCGATTCCGAAGAGTTTGAAAGAGCTAGCGGATCCGAAATACAAGGATGCCTTATCGATTTCAGACATCAAATAATCTTCTACCGCTTGGTTGCTATTCCAAGCCTTAGTTGATAATTATGGTGAGAATGAAGCAAAAACAATCCTACAAGGTATCTATAAAAATGCGGGAGACCATTTGGAAAGTTCTGGCTCAGGCCCATTGAAAAAGGTTCGTTTAGGAGAAGTTGCGATCGGCTTCGGATTACGACATCAGGCAGTCAAGGATAAACAGGACGGATTGCCAATTGATTTCGTTGAGCCATCAGAGGGAACCTATGCCTTAACCGAATCACTGGCGGTGATCGATAAGGGGAAACAAACCAATCCAGAAGCACAAAAAATGCTGGATCTGATTTTAGAAAAAGGACGGAAAGACTTGCTGGAGATTTATCCTAGTGCTCTATACAAAGGAGAAACGGTCAATTCGGGACAAGTAGCCAAAGATCAAAAAGTTTTCCCGAAAGAATTGACTGCAGAATTATTAGAGAAGCATCAAAAATTAGTCGATTAAGGAGTGTAACATGGAATATAAATTATTAACCCCTGGACCGCTGACGACGAGTAAATCAGTCAAACAAGCGATGATGGTGGATCATTGTACATGGGACCAAGAATATAAAGGAATCACACAAGAAATCCGACAAAAGCTGTTGGATCTAGCGGGTGTCACCTCAGAAGAATACACCACTATTTTGATGCAAGGCAGCGGGTCATTTGGTGTAGAATCAGTCATGGGTTCGATGATCGGACCAAAAGATCATGTGCTGGTCTGTGTAAATGGCGCTTATGGCCGTCGAATAGTCGGTATGTGCGAGCGTTACAATCTAATGTACAGTGTTTATGAAGTGGCAGAGGATGAGATTCCCAAAGCTTCAGATATAGAAAAAATCCTGACTGGTGATCGCACGATATCAGCGATCGCCATGGTTCACAGCGAGACGACTTCTGGCATTCTGAACGAGTTAGAGGAAATAGCAGCACTGGCTAAAGATCATAGTGTACTGTTTATTGTTGATGCGATGTCTAGTTTTGGCGGGATTCCTATGGATGTCTCTGCACTGTCAATCGATTTTCTCATTTCAAGTTCAAATAAATGCATTCAAGGTGTTCCTGGCTTTTCGTTTGTTTTAGCCAAACGGGAGCAGCTTGAACAACGGAAAGATTTTGCTCGAACAGTGTCTTTAGATCTGTACGATCAATATGAAACGATGGAAAAGGATGGCAAGTGGCGTTTTACCTCGCCGACTCATACTGTTTTGGCCTTCTATCAAGCGCTGAAAGAATTAGATAAGGAAGGTGGGATATACCAACGCTACATGCGGTATTTGACGAATAACCGTTTACTGCGGCAAAAAATGGGAGAATTAGGCTATCAGCCATTCATCACGCAGTATCAAGGTCCTTTTATCACATCTTTTCTTTATCCAACGCAGCGAGCGTTTGATTTCCAGCATTTTTATCAGCATTTAAAACAAAACGGTTTTGTCATCTATCCTGGAAAAATAAGCAGTGTTGATTGTTTTCGAATTGGAAATATTGGGGAGATCTATCCAGAAGATATTGATCGGTTGGTTAAGGTCATTGAAAACTATTCGGAGGTAGCACATGTCAGTTAATACGATTATTTTAGACTGGGCAGGGACCACTGTTGACTTCGGCTGTATGGCTCCAGTCCAAGCCTTCAAAAAAGCCTTTAGTAATAAGAACATCGAGCTCACAAACCAAGAGATTCGAAAACCAATGGGGATGCTTAAAATAGATCATATCAAGCAGCTGCTTTCGCTTGATCAAGTAAAAAGAGAATGGTTGGCGCTTTACGGCCGTCCTTCTGATGAAAATGATGTTCTTAGTATCTATCAAGATTTTGAAACCTATCTGTTTGCAGATCTTGCGGAAAACAGTCATTTAAAGCCAGAAACGAAGCAAGCGATGAGAAAGATCAAACAATTAGGCTATAATATCGGCTCTACAACGGGCTATACCAAGGAAATGATGGAGGTTGTTTTTGAAACGGCTAGAGTAGAAGGGTATCATCCAGATTACGTTGTTACACCGGATGATGTAGATTCATTGGGACGCCCGTATCCCTTTATGATTTTTGAGAATATGCGTTTTTTTCAAAACCGTTCAATGGCAGAGGTAATTAAGGTAGGAGATACAATCTCTGACATTCAAGAAGGAAAAAATGCGGGGGTATTAAGCATTGCTGTTACAGAAGGCAGTTCCGTTATGGGGCTATCGTTGGAGGAATACAAACAGTATTCTAAGGAAGAAATGGAACAGTTGAATCAGCAAGCGGCTGAAATATTTTACCAACATGGGGCAGATCTTTGCATCAAAAATCTCTTGGAATTGGCAGAGCTTTTACAGGAACATTCAACGCTCCAGAATCTGCAAACAAAAAAAGAAAAGAGTCAGGTAAATTAATGGAGCGTAGGACAAAAGTAAGAAACACTTTTGTCTCATTCTCTAAAAACGAATAAACGGTGGGAGCAGAAGCAACTCCTTCTTATTTCTCGGAGTTAAACACTTCTGTCCCAACCTCATAAAATCATTCGTTCTTGTAGTGAGTATAAAAAGAAACCGGTATTTTTAAAGCCACAATTTGTGACAATGCTATTTGAAGGTGATTTGTGCTACACATAGTAAGTAAAGTAGAGTACTAAAACGAATGCGAATGTTTGTGAAGCTTTTTTGTTGTAGAAATTATCATAGTGGATACTTTTTGTTAGTGCTATAGAACCCCAATAGAAAAGGTCTTGATCAGACAACACGAAAACGAGCAAACTACACTCATCTAAATTTTTTCTCCGCCAAATGAGATAAAATAGCGGAGAAAAAGGATGAATGACGGTGAAAGAATATGATTATCAGTAGTTGAAAAATTGTTCTTTTTTTGCATTACGTACGGGAAATTCTAGTAGAATCATTTTTGTAGACTGTATTCAGGCGAAATTTCTATTATTTAACATTGTTGTTCCACCAAACTGTATTGCCAGTAAGTGTAGAGTTTACTTGAGAAAATGCCTGCACTCCAGCAGCTCGAATGTCTCGTTTTCCAGCACCGTTACCATTTTTGGCGGTAGCTGAATGTTTTTTTTGTTAGATGCTGGTAAGCAGAGGAATGTTTGGTGCCGTTAAAACCATAGATCCAAGTGCCGCCCCCGACTTGTTCAGTGATTCTTAATTTCGGGTTATAGTTGTCTATATTGACCATTCCCTCAGTAGGTTCTGTATTCCCAAATTCATCTGTATGGAAATTAAAGATGGAATCGGGCATTTTGTTACTCGGTATCATTGTTTTAGGGTTTGTTGCAATTGTTTTTTGGGACAAAAAGTATGCAACACGCTATTTTGAAAAATTCACAAGAGGAGGTTCCTTATGATAAAGATAGAGAATGTCCATAAATCTTACAAAGTAAAAAAGTAATTGAAAATTTTTCGACTACAATCTCAAAAGGGGAATTTATATGTATATTGGGGGAGAATGGCTCTGGAAAATCTACTTTATTGGGTTTGATGTCTTTGATGATCAAACCGGATGCTGGTAGTATTATTTATAAAGAAAAAAGTAGTCGATCGTCAAGTGAAATTCAAAAAATCAGGAGGAATACTATTGCCTATTTGTTTCAAAATTTTGCACTCTTAGATGATAAATCTGCTAAGTATAATATAGATTTGGGTGCTAAATTAAATCCGTCCTTTGAAAAGGAAGACTTGAGGGGAATGATAGAAAAAGTTGGTTTGACGGAATCGATACTTACTAAAAAAGTTTATGAATTAAGCGGGGGAGAGCAACAAAGGATTGCTTTAGCTAGAGCATTAGCGAAAAAATTCGATGTTCTTTTTGTGGATGAGCCAACTGGAAATTTAGATCATAAAAATACAAGACATGTTTTAAAAATTTTCAAAGACCTATGTAAGAGTGGTAAATCTGTTGTTGTGGTTACACACGATATTGAGATAGCCATATTCGCAGATAAATTGATCTATCTATAAGAGCAACAATAAGAATCATGGTTGGATTTTAAAATCTCGACAGATGTTCAGTCGGGATTTTTTTGATAATTAGTCGAATAGCATTTTTATTATTCGATACTTGAGCACTGACCTGTTTTCCTCAGTATGAGGTTAACGGATCAGTGTTCTTTTTGCATTACCCTCATTCTTCCCCTGATTCACAGGAAACCTAACCCGCTATCTGAAATCAATTTTAGTATGAACGAGTTACTTGTATGGAATGACTTTGACTGTGAAAGTAGTGATTTCGCTTAGCATTCGAATCAGTGAGTGACAGTCGAAAAAGGCTAGATGATCGAGTAATATTTATATTTCTGTAAGTGTATCGGTGGAAGGATTTTGAATGTAGATGGAGAGTTGCTTCCAAAATTTCAAGAGAATTTTTTCGTAAATATCTTCCTCACCGACTTCAATTTTTTCTAGTTCTTTGATCGCAATCAACGCTAATTTGAAATTTTTCATTTCTAATAGGTGGATAGCAATTTTTGTGTCAGCATGCTTCCTATTGATTTTTTGATATCATTTTAGCACTGGCAAAGCTTAGGTAAGATTTCCATGACTATCTTTGTGCAAAGGAAAGCATCGAACAACAGATTCAAGCAATCAATAGTATGGATAATACGATTGCGCAAGATGCTAAATCCTTTGGGTTTAACTAAATACGGAAAGTCAGTACGAAGCTGCTGGCGTTTTTTTATATAGGTTGAAGAAATCAGGAAGGAGAGAACAGGTGAAAACAATCAGTCAGACAAAACAGATGCCCAAAATGTTGTAAATAACCAACAGAAATCCGATTTAAAAGCGTATAAAAATTTGTATGAAGATTTCATTTTACCACTATCATGGAAAATCGACCAAGAGAGGATCATTCATCTATGACGATGCCTAACTGGTTATGGGGTGTATTGATGAGCATAGCAGGTATTGTTGCTATAGGTGCAGGGGTGCTTTTAGGCAAAAAATATGCTGGTTTAGGGGAGGAAACGGTGAAAACAACCATCAATATCAGTCTGCATATCGAAAATCATGAATTGGATTTGCGGATCCCAAATCAAGTTACACTGGCGCGATTAAAAGCATTGTTAGAGCCAATTTTACGAGAAAAACGACTTTTACAGTATGAGGACTTTGAATTAGTCATTGAGAATAAAAAGATAGTAGTAAATGACCAGCAACCATTAGCAGATTATCCATTAAGCGATGGCGATTGTTTTAGAGTGTCATTTCGCTGATCTAATCAGGAAAGAGCGGAGGAAGGTTATTCATGGAGAAGATATCCAATGGAAGTAGTGAAATTGAATGGGAACAAGTAAAAGATCAGTTATCTATTACGTTAGCACCGAATCAATTTGGTCTTATACAAATGAAAACGAGTGAAGCATTATTTGTCCAACAGGGGGTACTTCTAGCAGGGAAAATCCAAGTTTTGGAAGAGGAAAAAGTGGTCATTACCTATGAAATTCCTGCTACGGCAGTTCGTTTAAGCCAACTCACTGATCTTGGTGAAGTGAAACGATTAGAGATTGCTCAAAACATTGGGGATGACCAGTTGATCTTACATGTGTATACAAAATTATATGATGCAACGAAAAATAGTACGATGTCTGGAGCGAAGAAGCAGAAACAGTTGGAAGAATACCAAAAAGCAATTGATACTTACACGGCAAAAGTGGGCGGTGAAAAGAAATGATGTCGACGAATGAAACCACACACTCTTACCCTACAACACCTAATTTTGATGACCAAGTTATCTCAAAAGAAGCCGTTCTCTATGATGTGTTTGTTTTTGGGGATACCTTTCACCATTTTGAAATGGGACCTACGAATGCTGTTTTGCAGTTTGAAGGGATAATGATTGAATTAACGCACGAGAATTTATTTTTCAATCAACAGAAATGGGAAACGCCAATGATTCGGTACAATGGAGAGCGATTTTTTGCGGTTCCTCATGAATCCTTGAATGTGTTCACTACCAATCTTCCTTACGATAAACTGATCATATCTGAAAATAAAGACAGTGATATTGCTTTTCCGACTACAGCTTTTGCGATTATCGGGCCGAAAATGAAAAACAGTCCATCGAAGGAAGAAGATTTTTATCTTTCTTTGTCTGTAGAGCAAGAATGCGTTTATTTGAATGAACAGCCTGTATTCAATGGAACATATACGTTGAAAGTTGGGGATCGCTTAATTATCGGTGGTATAGCGATGGAGTATCGACCAAAGCAATTGAAATTAACTGAAATTTATCAACAAGTGATATTGAATCCTTGGAAGTTACTGCCACAATCCTTTGAGCCAGAAGTACCAATAAATTTTCCTGATTTTCGACGCAGTCCAAGAATCTTGTTACAACAACCAACAGAAAAAATAGTCATTCAACTGCCAGAAAGTTTAATGGATACAGGAAAAAGCGATATCATCCGCACGATTTTACCTCCTTTAGGTATGTTGGTGATCAGTGGTGCGACTAGTTTATTAAGCGGTGGCAATCCTTTGATGATGGTTGGGATGGGCAGTGCGAGTTTATTGACAGCAGCTTTATCTGTTGCTTCTTACTTTACCAATAAGAAAGATTTTGCCCATAAGAAAGTAGAACGAGAAGAGGATTATCAAAGCTATCTATTAGAAAAGACAGCAGAATTAGAACGGCTAGCCCAAAAGCAACAACAAACATTCGACTATCACTTTCCTGATCTAGAAAAACTTTCACAGTTAGTCACTAACTATAGTCCCAGAATTTATGAGAAGACCGTGAATAATGCAGATTACTTGGAATTTTCATTGGGAACAGGGGATTTGACTTCTTCTTATGAAGTCGCTTTTGATGATGAACAAGCAAAAGATCCCTTAGTGTTATTTGCCAAAGAACATATCATTGAACCTTATTCTGTCGCCAAGCAAGCTCCAATCAGCACTAATCTTCAAAAACAAACATTGGGCTTGGTAGGCACTTACCCTGTTTTACGAACAGCGGTTTCCAGTATCTTATTTCAACTTGCAAGTTTTCATTCCTATCATGATTTGGAATTTATTGCCTTACTTTCCGAAGAACTGTACGACAAAGACTGGAAAAAATGGCGGTGGTTGCCACACTTTCAAATCCATAGTTTGAATCTTAGAGGGCTGATCCATAACGCGCAAAGTCGGGATATGGTTTTGAATAGTTTTTATCAGCTGATGAATAAACGGAAACAGGCGCTGAGAGAAGCTGGGAGTAATAATAAGATCCAGTTTTCACCGCATTTTGTTTTTATCATTTTAGATGATAGTTGGTTAGCAGGCCACGGATTGAATGGATTTTTAGCAGAAGATGTGAGTGACTACGGCGTAACAGTTATCTGGGGCAAAAAAGCAGAAGCCATGTTGCCGGAAACTGTTACGACATTTGTGAAGTATACCTCTAACGAAAGTGGTCAATTGGTAAATGAAAAAAATGTCTATCTTGTCAAAGACTTTAAACCTTATCGTTTATCAGAAAAATATCCATTAGATCAAGCTATTCGTCGTTTGGCGAATTTACATCATGTAGAAGTCGAAAAAAATGCAATTCCTGAATCTGTCGGTTTTTTGGAAATGTATCAAGTGAAAGAAGTGGAAGAACTTCAAGCCTCCACCCGATGGCAGTCAGCTAATACCGCAAAATCCTTGGCAGTGCCACTAGGATATCGCGGAAAAGATGATTTAGTGTCACTTAATTTACACGAGCGTGCCCATGGTCCACATGGATTAGTGGCAGGAACGACTGGATCAGGAAAATCGGAAATCGTACAAAGTTATGTATTAAGTCTTGCCATTAATTTTGCGCCAGAGGATGTAGGATTCTTGCCGATTGACTTTAAAGGTGGTGGGATGGCGAACCTATTTGTTAATTTACCCCATTTACTTGGTTCTATTACCAACTTAGACGGTGCCGGCTCTGCTCGGGCCCTAGCAAGTATTCGGGCAGAATTACAAAAACGCCAACGTTATTTTGGAAAATATGGGGTCAATCATATCAATGGCTATACGAAACTCTATAAAGCAGGAAAAGAAATTTATGATTCAGAAGAGAAAAAGAAATACCCTAGTGAATCATTGCCACACTTGTTCTTGATATCAGATGAATTTGCCGAATTAAAAGTAAACGAACCAGAATTTATGGCCGAACTGGTTTCAACTGCTCGGATTGGTCGTTCCTTAGGCGTTCATTTGATTTTAGCTACACAAAAACCAAGTGGCGTAGTAGACGATCAGATTTGGTCGAATTCACGGTTCAAATTAGCATTAAAAGTTCAAGATGCTAGTGATTCCAATGAAATTTTAAAAAACCCGGATGCTGCCAATATTACTTTGCCAGGACGTGCTTATTTACAAGTCGGGAACAATGAAATCTATGAACTTTTTCAATCCGCTTGGAGTGGTGCAACGTATGATCCTGAATCGGTAAATGAAGAAAAAGTAGATGAACGTATCTGGAAAATCAACGATTTGGGACAATATGAATTATTGACGACTGATTTGTCTGAGGATGAAGAAGTTGGTGTTGCGCAAGATGAAGAACAACAGACGGAACTAGAAGCGATTGTAGATTATTTAGCAACAGTGGCAAAAAAAAACACAGGCAACTTTACCAGAAAAACTATGGTTACCACCTTTAGAAACTGAAATTTGTACGCCACCGATTTCCCGAGAAAAAGAGTGGCAAGGGACTCGGGAACTGACTGTACCTTTTGCTTTTATGGATATTCCTTCACGACAAGCACAAGAAACGTTCACTTTTGATTTTAACGAATTTAGCCATACTGCTATTTATGGCAGTGCTGGTTTTGGAAAATCTGTCGCCCTCCAAACGTTTGTGATGAATCTCGTGCGAAAGAACACACCAGAACAGCTTCATGTTTATCTGTTCGACTTTGGGACTAATGGGTTATTGCCGTTAAAAGATCTGCCTCATGTAGCAGACCTTGTTCATCTGGAAGAAAACGAGAAATTAGTGAAATGTGTCAAAAAGATTCGGCAAGAACTGACAAAACGAAAAGATGAATTTTTTTTATATGGTGTTTCTAGTCTTTCTCAATACGAATCAAAATCTGGCAACTCTTTACCAGTTGAAATCATTGTATTAGACAGCTACGACCCACTACGGGAAAGTCCTTTAGAAGAAACGGTAGAAAGTGCGCTGAACCAATTGTTACGAGAAGGTGCAAGCTTGGGCATGTATCTGGTAGCAACCGCTTTAAGAGCAGATTCTTTCAAAATCAGCATGACTAGCAATATTCCAACACGACTTGCCTTGTACCTAGTTGAAGATAATGCTGTAAAAGATATTATCGGTCGTGATGCCTTGATCCCACAAGAAATCACCGGTCGCATTCAAGTGAAGCTAGATGAACCAATCGTGATGCAAGTCTATTTGCCAACAGAAGGAAGCAACGATATTGAACGTCTGACCAACTTAGAAGCTGAAATCAGGGAAATGGACCAAGTATGGTCAGGTGATAGACCGGCGAAGATCCCGATGGCACCCAAACGATTGACGGCTAAAGAGTTTTATTCCTACCTTGAAGTTGAAAAGCACTTGTCAGAAGGAAATCTACCATTTGGTATGAGTTTAGAAACAACTGAAATTGTCGCCTTTTCTCCAGTGGAGGATGGCTATTGTGTCATTGCTAATGATACGCCATCACAGACAGAATTTTTGAATCGAACCATCATAGAAGGATTCAAAGTACTCCAACAACAGTACTATCGTCTTGTCTTTGATTATGGAAATCAGTATGAGACTACTACTGCTTTTGATCAGATCGTTTCTGACAATGAATACAATCAAACAGCCCTTGAGTTATCAGGAGAAATCGACAATCGACTGGAAAATAACGCAGCACCCAGAGAAAAAATGCTGGTGTATATCCCAGAAGTAGTGCCATTTTCCGAGAAGAGTCTGTTGTTTGAAGACCAAGTGAAAAAAATGTTGAAAAATGGTCCTAAAGTGGGTATTTATTTTATTTTCCAATCACCAAAAAGCAAGTTAGATATTGCATTTGATGACGTTAGTAAAATGTTACGAAATAATCCACCGACAGGCCTAGTGGGCTCACGTTTAACGGATCAAGAATATATCAAAGTAAAGTCTAATTTTAGTGAACCAGAACTAGAGTATGACCAGCATAATTTTTATGCCCGACGTAAGGCAGAACGAATCAAATTAATCAGTGAGTGGTGAGACAAATTTCTATATGTGAATAGATTAAATACTAAAATAATCGTAAGGGCGAAATCGACTGCTTTTTTGAATGCTGTAGATCATTTTTGCTTTCTGGTAGCAGATAAATGAATTCTTCAAATTGTACATTTAAGTTTTCAAGCAGGTTTAAAAACTTTGTTAGATCAATCTCCGATTCTTGTATGACAAAGCGATAATATTGGGATTCAGACACCTCATTGTTTCGAACATATTCTTTACTGAACTCTTTTTTTCATCTCTAATTTTGCTAAAAGTTACTCTTAGATTTTCATACATAAAAAACACCCCCATATTTGCGAGTTAATCGTACAGGAAATCATGAAAACTTTAGAATCATTCCTCAAAGGGGATAATTTATATGGTAGGGGTTATTTCAGTTACACCTGGGCAGTTAAAACAACAAGCACAAGTCTATCTTCGCGCAAAAGAAGGCATCGAACAATAGATTCAAGCGGTCAATAGTATGAATAATGCGATTGCGCAAGAATGGAAAGGTCATCTTTTCGATCCTACTTGGAACAATACAATCAATTAAGCTGACCGGTGAAAAAATTTGAAGAGTTACTGGTCTTTATCTTTTAACTGATGCAATTGATCAACTATAAAGGACTCAAAGACTTCTTGCTCATGAATTTAATGGAAAGCATGCTGATGTGTTTGACAGATATTAGGAAGAGAAAGCAAATATCGACTACTAACTTATCCAGAGATTGGTGAAAAAATAGATAGTTAGAGGTTTAATAAAAACGATTTAAAAGCTGAGAGTATTGCCCGAATTAGGTAGAAAAGTAAAAAACAACTATGTATAGAATTTTGGAGGAGGAACATTATGAAAAAAGTGATCACAGCGGGATTACAGAACCTTTGATTGATAAGAGTCACAATGCTGAGGTAACGATGTTGTATGATCAAGCTCAAATGGACTGGGTTATACAGACCCTAGATTTTGAAACATACGTCCAAGATCCTTCGAAGTGGACCAAGCAGCAGAAAATAAAGTTGGAACAGGTAAATGAGGGAACTTGGGATAGTGAGAATCCCACGGGAATCACCTGATAGTGTAGCTAGAAAAGCGACACAAAAAATCTAAACAAGAATGTCAGTGACAAAAGCCATAAATATCGACACTCCTATCAGCTGTGGTTAGTGCAAAAAATTGCGGGATTTTCTAATTCTGGTGAATATCTATTGAATAAATGTAAAAAGGAGATATAAAATGAGTGAAAAGAAGATCCAACGAAAATGGGCATTATTTTTAGCAATTTTAGTAACTATATTATCTATTAGTCAATTGATGAAAGACAAACTAGATATATCAGACCCTTATGATCAAGGGCAGCTCTCAGCACTAATCGCAATTCCTGGATTATTCTATTACCTTGCTTTTAAAAAGAAAAAAGGAAAATGATATGAGGGTGTAAATGTCCATCCTGATTGAATCAATTTTATAGCTACTAGTTAGCTAAGTGTAAGATTTTTGTCAAGATGTCGGAAATCTTGCGCTTTTTTTAATTTTGAAGAGCTCACACGGTGTGTATAAGCTGTAAATACATATCTATCGTGATTTAGAAAAGGAACAGTGTTTATATGGGCAATAGATCATTAACAGATAGTTTAATCTCAAAAAATTCAAGGAGCGTATGAAAAATAGCTTGAATAATTGTCCGAATCTATTTCCAAGCTATCAAAATATGAAAATAGAAAAAGAGTTTGATTTCTTCAAGGGTAAAAAATTAAAGGTAAGTTAATAAGCACTATCTATTTCCAACCAGTGCCTACCGTAAAAATAACCAAAGAAAAAAATTTTTGGTAGATAAAAAATAAAACGCGACTTAAAAACATATATTAAAGTGTATAGCAATGCTTTTATCTATAAAGAGGTGAAAAAAGTGAAAAATAAAAAACAAACAAAGATCGTCATCTTAGTTGTAGTGATAGTAGTAGCCGTACTCGGAACGATAGGAGTGAAAAAAATGAACGAACCAACAGAAAAAGAAAAACAGATTGCTTTTTTGAAGGCACATGAAGAAGAAATGACAGAGTATGTAAAATCTCAGAATTCAAAAATTGTTACTGTTCAATATGATTGGGATAGTGTTGATGAAGTAATTGTTGGAAATGGACTTCCAAAAGGAGCAGGAAGAAAAATACAAATTCTTGGTTTCGTAAACAATCATTCAAATTTAGATTTTCGAATGGATGTATCCGTAGATAAAAATAGCATACCTATTATGTCAACATTACATTTTGGACAATCAATAAATTTATAAGGAGAACATCGTGGCTGATTTAGAAAATCAGTATAATATATATGCAGATATAGCTCAAGGTTCATATAAAGGTAGAGATGATAACTTTCCTTATGAGGAATTAAGCCCTAGTAAAAGAAACAGATTAGATAAAGGTGAATCGGTTAAATTCAATTTTCCCCACGCAAAAGACGCTTATGGAAATGATGCAAGCACCATCTATCTCCAACCCGATCCTATCGTAAAAACAATCAAAGGAAAAAACTTTTTGGGCAGAGAAAAAGAATATCAAAAAGGACTTTTAACAGACGAAAAAGCAGGATATAACTCTTATTTTGTGACAGATACACCTACTTTAAATGAAAAGACGAAGCATACGTATTTTGCAACCCGAGGAAGCGATGCAATTTCTTTGCATACTTTAAATGATTGGGTAGAAAATAATGGTTCGTTTACCTTATTCAATTCGTATATTCCACAAGCAAAACTTGCTACAAAAGCGATGCACCAAAAAATAACAGAAATGACTACTAAAGCACCTAACGCCACCGTGGCTGTTACTGGACATTCTTTAGGAACGATGGTGTCCATTCAAGCAGTTGCGAACCTTCCAGAAAAGGATATTGCCAAAATCGATAAGGTTGTTTTATTCCAAGGTCCTGATGCACGCAAAAGCGTGAATAGAATGTCTGAACAAGCACAAAAGAATATCCAACAATTAGAAGAACAAGGGAAAATCGACTACTATGTGAACGCCTTTGATATTGTTTCAGTGTTGAACCGAAACAAAAAAGGAGTAGATGAAATCGGAAATGTGCATTATTTATTACCAAAATCATTTACTACAATATTTGATACAGAGGATAAGAATGGTTCAAGTCACGATTTTGGACAATATCAGTTAAATCCTGATGGTGTGCCCAAAGAAGCAAATGTAAACGAACATGCGTATATTTTTGCAGCAGGTATCAAGGTCTCTAAACTTATTGATAAATATTTGGTATTGATCGTAAGGAATACAAAGGTGAATATTACTTCAGGTAATTTATTAGCCACACTGATGGGTGGTGGTGTACTTTATTTAAAATTTCAAAAAGAGTATGAAGCGATTATTAGTGAAGCTAAGATTGCTAGCCAATGGCAAGAAAGAGTGACAAGTATACAAAAAAGTTTATCCACTGCATCAGGCAATAAGAAGATTGAACTACGTGCGGATCTTGCACGTGCAGTAGCTCAAAAGGCAAAGAATATTGGTGAAGAATATGAGAATCTAACAAAAAATGTCTTACAAGAAACTGAAGAAGAAATCGATGCTCTAGCTAGGGAAATAAAGGAAAGCGCAATGTCTATTCGTCAATACTTATCCTATGCAGAAGTACAAGAAATGATCGCACCTTATGAAAAAAGCCGCTTATGGGACAACGGACAAGTAGCAAGTGATCATAATCAAGTAAAAAAATATAAAGAGAAAATGATTGATTTTAGTGAAAAACTAATAACAGTGGCTAAAAATATACAGGACTATGATGGACAAGCTGGAAATGTATCGTTCAAAAAATAAGAATGAAAGGTTGTTTTTCTAATGGAAGATAAAGCGGCTAAAGCATTTCAAGAAGAATTAGAACGAGAACAAAAAGCACGAGAAAGGGTGGCCATTCAAGCAGTCATTACAGCTAAAAAAATGCGAATTGGCACAATGAAACAGAGCTCGATGAGAAGAGTTGAAGAAATTTCAGAAGCAATGTTTCAACAAACCAATAGTGTCCTACCTAATGCATTAAAAGGGGTGTTACAGGGGAAAAGTGCAGAATCAGCAGATAAATATTTAAAAGAATATAAGAAACCAGCTTTAAAAACGCCAGTGAAAGAAGGTTGATTTATTGATGGAGAAAAAACAACACAGACAGCAAGAGTTAGAAGAACAATATGATGAAGAAGTACAAAGAATTAGGCAACAGCAAAAAAAGTTAAATGAACAATTCATCCATTTTAGAAGAGAGACAGGTCGATTAGTGGAGAAAGTCATGCATTTCACCAAAAATGATTCATGGAACAACCGACGATTTTATCAAGTCATGGAACAAAACAATCGTGTGATTCGCCAAGCGAAAAATCATTATATGCAACAATTGGAAGAGAAAGCACGAGAATTGACCAAACACCACCAAGAAGAATTAGAAAAATTTCAAGAATAGAAAAAGCGCACTCTTACATAGAAATAGTTGAAATAAAGAAGCATTGTATCGTAAGGATAATAATCAAAAAGGTCTTGATAACCACGCACGGCTCAAGTTGCCAATAGCTCTAATAAACGTCCATTGAGTCAAAGATCATATCCAGCCTTGTTTCTCCGCAAAGTTAATGGCTTCGATTCGCGAACTGGTTGCTGTTTTAAAATCTTAGATAAAAATATAGGAAAAAACAAAAAATATTTTTTGTTATTTTAAACCAGAAAAAGGGATTAGTTTTGATTTCCAATTAAAAGCAGGACCAGCGATAACCAGAAATGCGATCGCGTTATTGAAAGTGTTGGATTACCCTGATAAATTAGTCAAAAATGCGAAAGAAGAAGCTACTTTCTTTGATCATAATCGCACGTGGCGTGTATTGGAGAAAAAATGAGATAAAAAGGAACAACGGGATGACTTCATCTTTTATATCTAAATAAGTAGCGGGAATAGAAATAGCTCCTCTGAAATAAGTTGAAATGAGGTCGAGACAAAAGTCGTTTAGGTTTGAGAATTTGGAGAGAAAAGAGGCTGGGATAGAAGTAAGAAACGCTTCTGTCTCATACTTTAAAAACGAATAAACGGTGGGAGTAGAAGCAACTCCTTCTTAAATAAGCCGAAATTCACAAAAATTTGAACAGCAATTTTCGTGAATTTCTTCTTATTTCTCGGAGTTAAACGCTTCTCTCCCAGCCTCTTTTTTGAAATTTCCGAAAAACCTGACTTTTGGACTTTCGTTTATTCGAGAGTCTGTAGTAAAATTGATTTTTAGATTTATTCCACATTCTCTTTTTTTGGTCTTTTCCACGGATGAAAAAGGAGATTCCGTGGTACAATAGAGAATCAGTTGAACAAAGGAGATCATTAGAAAAATGGCAAATGCTCTTGAAATAAATGGATTAAAAAAAATATATGCAACAGGGGTCGAGGCGTTACGTGGGATCGACTTGACTGTTGAGGCGGGTGATTTTTATGCGTTGTTAGGCCCAAATGGTGCAGGAAAATCAACGACGATCGGTATCATTACGTCTCTAGTCAATAAAACTTCGGGTAAGGTAAAAGTATTTGGGTACGATCTGGATACTGATTTGGTTCGAGCGAAGCAACAGATTGGCTTAGTTCCACAAGAATTCAATTTCAATCCTTTTGAGACGGTACAACAAATCGTAGTGAACCAAGCAGGTTATTATGGGGTTTCACGCCAAGAAGCGCTAAAACGCAGTGAAAAGTACCTAAAACAATCAAATTTGTGGGAAAAGCGAAATGTGCGGGCACGGATGCTTTCTGGCGGGATGAAGCGCCGGTTGATGATTGCTAGGGCACTGATGCACGAACCTAGATTGCTGATTTTAGATGAACCTACTGCGGGTGTAGATATAGAATTGAGACGGGAAATGTGGGAGTTTTTACGTGAATTGAATGAAAGTGGCACAACGATCATTTTGACGACCCATTATTTAGAAGAAGCAGAAATGCTGTGTCGAAACATTGGGATCATCCAATCAGGTGAGTTGATTGAAAATACAAATATGAAATCCTTACTCTCCAAGTTACAGTTTGAAACGTTTATCTTTGATTTGGCACCATATGAGCAAATACCGACGCTTACAGGCTATAATTACTCGTTTGAAGATGAACGGACAATTGCGGTGGAAGTCGAACGTGATCAAGGCGTCAATGGCATCTTCGATCAGTTCAGTCAACAAGGTGTCAAAGTTCTTTCGATGCGGAATAAGTCGAATCGTTTGGAAGAATTATTCTTGAAAATCACGGAAGAAAATGGTCATGTGGAGGAAAAAAATGTTTAGTCTTTATTTTACAGCTTTAAAAAGTTTAGCTATAAAAGAAACCAATCGTTATTTACGTATTTGGGTCCAAACTTTAGTCCCACCTGTTATTACTACGTCCCTTTATTTTGTTATTTTTGGTAAAATGATCGGCGGGCGTATCGGGGATATGGGAGGATTTTCTTATATGCAGTTTATCGTACCTGGACTGATAATGATGTCAGCAATCACTAGCTCTTATGCGAATGTTTCATCGTCCTTCTTCTCGCAGAAGTTCCAAAAAAATATTGAAGAGATCTTGGTTGCTCCAGTGCCTACACATGTGATTATCTGGGGCTTCGTCATTGGTGGATTAGGACGTAGTGTACTGGTAGGATCGTTGGTAACGGTAGTGTCGCTCTTTTTTGTTCCACTACATGTCCATTCGTGGGTGATCATCATCGTGACCTTGTTGATGACGGCGATTTTATTTTCTCTTGCTGGGTTGATCAATGGGATCTTTGCCCAATCCTATGATGATGTATCGATTGTACCGACATTTGTTTTACAACCTTTGACATATTTAGGTGGAGTATTTTATTCGATTTCAATGTTGCCACCTGTTTGGCAAGCTATTTCAAAAGTCAATCCAATCGTGTACATGATATCTGGATTCCGTTATGGTTTTCTTGGGACAAAGGATGTACCGATCGGCGTTTCTCTTACGATTTTAGTCTTGTTTATTATCATCCTATATTCAGCTTGCTGGTATTTGATCAATAAAGGACGCGGGTTGAGAAGCTAATCATTGCTAGAAAGAGGCAGAAGTGCTTAACTTCAAGATATACGAAGAAAGTTACAGAAATTATTTTTGAATTTTTGTGAATATTGACTTATTTTTTGAAGAAGTTGTTTTTGCTTTCACCATTGAGGTGAGAGGTCGAGACAAAAGTCGTTTAGGTTTGAGAAATTGGAGAGAAAAAACGAACAATACTTTTTTGTATTGCTCGTTTTTTTTTTTTTGAAATTTCCGAAAAACCTGACTTTTGGACGCCGTTTATTCGAGGGTCTGTAGCAAAACTGATTTTTAGATTTGTCCTGCACTCTTTTTGTCAAATGTTAAGTTAGAGTTGCTCAAGGATCATTGTTTGTATTAAAATAGAAAATTAAAAAGGAGTGGATGGGAATGAGCCTTGTATTTCGGGAAACAACAGTAGAAGATTTGCCAGCTGTGATGAAAATCATTAATGATGCGAAGGCGTTGTTAGCGGCTGCCGGCAGTCCACAGTGGCAAAATGGCTACCCTAATGAAGAAACGATCAAAAATGATATTGAAGAGGGGATTTCTTATATTCTTCTAGTCGATGGAGTGGTGGCTGGAACACTGGCATTGCAACGGACACCAGACAAAAACTACCAAGAAATCTTTGAAGGAACATGGGAAAATGAAGCAGATCCATATACAACGATCCACCGTATTGCCCTGTCGGAAGAATTTCGTGGGCAAAAATTGGCGTATCGCTTGATTGAATTTGCAGAAGCCGAAACGAAAAAACAAGGAATCCATCAAATTAGAGTGGATACACACAAAAAGAATAAAGGGATGCAGCGTATCATGGAGCATAGTGGGTTTGAGTTGCGAGGCATCGTTTATGTGAGTGACTATACAGATAATGAACGATTGGCTTATCAAAAGCTTGTTTGTTAAAGAAGTGAAGCGCTGATTTTGCTTCTTTTACATATAACTAGTATAATGACCATGTTTTTTAAAGATGAAGATTAATAAAGAGCCAGTAACGAAATGGAGTGTATGATGTGAAAGAAAATTTTTGGGCAGCGTTACCTAAGCCCTTTTTTATATTAGCCCCGATGGAAGATGTCACAGATGTGGTTTTTAGGCATGTTGTGAAAGAAGCAGGCGCACCTGATGTATTTTTTACTGAGTTTACGAATTCAGATAGTTTTTGTCATCCTGATGGTAAAGAAAGTGTTCGAGGCCGATTGACTTTTACAGAGGATGAACAGCCTATGGTAGCCCATATCTGGGGGGATAAGCCAAAATTCTTCAAAGAAATGAGTATCCAACTGGCTGAAATGGGATTTAAAGGAATCGACTTGAATATGGGGTGTCCTGTACCAAATGTCGCTGAACGAGGCAAAGGCAGTGGGTTGATCCTTCGTCCAGAAGTAGCGGCGGAATTGATCCAAGCTGCAAAGGCAGGGGGTCTACCAGTTAGTGTGAAAACACGGATTGGGTTTACGCAACAATCAGAATTAGATGATTGGATCAGCCATCTCTTGAAACAAGATATCGCAAATCTTTCTATCCACTTAAGAACAAGAAAAGAAATGAGTAAAGTAGTTGCCCATTGGGAGTTGATTCCAAGGGTTGTAGAGCTGAGGGATGCACTTGCACCGCAAACATTGATCACTATCAATGGGGATATTCAAGACCGACAAATGGGCTTGGAATTGGCAGAAAAATATGGAGTAGACGGCATTATGATCGGCCGTGGGATTTTCAAAAACCCATTTGCTTTTGAAAAAGAAGCGAGAGAACATTCGTCAGAAGAACTGATTGCACTACTCCGCCTACAATTAGATCTGCAAGATCAATATGCGCAGATCATTCCACGTTCGATCACAGGATTACACCGTTTCTTCAAAATCTATGTCAAAGGTTTTCCTGGTGCAAACGATCTGCGTGTTCAACTAATGGATACCAAAACAACAGATGAAGTGAGAGCAATACTGGACACATTTCAAGCGAACAAAAACAGATAAGGCTGAGATGAAATAATCAAGGCCAAAAATATAAGCCGAAATTCACGGAAATTGCTTTTTTAATTTCTGAGAATTTTGGCTTTTTGAAGAGGTTGTGCCAGTATAAAAAAGAGAATCGAAAAATGGTTGTAATACTAATCAAGTAGGCTAGGATACTCGTTCTTGTGGATGAATGAAACATGCCAAAAAACGCCTAAGAGATCAATCTAAATGAAAAATGAAGAAGCCACGAGAAATTCAGTTGGATTTCTTATGGCTTCTTTATTCTAAGGGGAGTCATTTCAAGTGATGTTATGGTTCCTCAGTCATTTTTCTGAATGCACTCGGTGTTTTGCTATAAATTGCTTCAAATTTTTTGTAAAAATTGGTACGGTTCTTTAGGCCTACCAATTCAATGATTGAACCAATTGAAAGAGTGGAGCTTTCAATCAAAAACTTAGCCTGCTTCATTCGTTGTTCTGTTAACAGGGTTGAAAAATTTTTATTTGTCTTTTGTTTGATGATATTGCTCAAGTAGTTTTTATTATAGCCAAGTTGTTTAGCTGCTTTTTCCAATGAGAGGGTGGCATAATCTTTTTCAATCAGTTTCAAGGTATCGATGACGACTTGATGGTTGGTCTTGTCTTTTTTTCTTCGTAGAAATCATAGGTACAGTTGCCAATCAATTCGGTAAACAGAATTGGGATGTACAAAGAAATGATTTCATTTGCGAAGACGGGTTCAGTAAAATATTTATTGATCATTTGATCTAGAATTATTTGGACATGCTCATTTTCGGAGCAACGAAAAATCAAATATTCTTTTCGTGAACGAGTTGCCATCGTCTGAGCTAAAAAATTAAAGAGTACACTATTTTTAACGTTTAAATTAGACAACCAATCAATATTGACTTTGTCATTTGGAAAAATAATATCGATGAGAATATCTTGTTCCCCATGTACTTCTAAGGAATGGGAAGAACCGCTATCAAGCAATAAAATCTCGCCTTGATTGATCACCTCACGTTTATTGTTGATATACTGAATTGATTTTCCTGAATAAACATAATTCAGTTCTAAAAAGTGATGACTGTGTTTTGGATAAGGCGCAAAACGTGGATGTTTACTTATATAGATATAATTATTTTTCAAGAAGTAATCTTTTAATAAAACCATGTCTTCTTTTGCGGTTTGAAAAGATGTTGAAGGAATATCCATTACGAATTTTTTTTATTTAATTGAGCTTCTTCCACTTACGTATGATGATATAAATAGTCTTCTACGATTTTATTCATATTAATACATCCCTGTAATTTTGATACATTTATTCTATACACACGATATTGAAAACGCAACCATTAATTCCGATAATAAGAATGTAAATAAATTTAAGGAGCGAGTGAACTATGAGTGGTCAAAGCGGTGGAGGAATAAAAGAGACCATTGCGGTTTCTTTAACGAACTATTTGGATTCTGGTTGTATCGTAGCAGGTGCAAGCGGATTGACCTTATGGACGGAGCATTTTGGTTTAAGTAGTTTTTCTGTTGGATTGTTGGGAGCCTTGAGTGCGAACGCTTTTGGTGCGGCGATTGGTGCATTGATTGGTGGACGGTTATCTGATAAGTATGGACGTAAATTCATCTACACCTACAACTTATTGGTTTATATAGTTGGCGCCCTATTTATTATCTTTGCGATGAATTTTCCAATGCTGTTGGCAGGATTTTTGATTATGGGGTTGTCTGTTGGTGCAGGAGTTCCGGCATCGTGGTCATATATTGCTGAAATGGCACACCCTGAATCTCGAGCACATAATATTGGAATTTCTCAACTAGCATGGTCATTAGGACCAGTAATTATTTTCACATTAGGAGTAATTTTAGCACCTTTGGGATTATTTGGTAGTCGTTTTATTGTTTGTTTCATTAGTTGTTGTTGCCATAATTGCTTGGGTTTTACAACGACAATTGGAAGAATCAAAAGATTGGGAAGAAGAAGATACACGCCAAGCAGCGACGGCGGAAAAGGCGCATCCATATAAAGAGCTTTTTTCAAATGTTGTGAACAGAAAATCACTCATGTTTTTAGTAGGTGTGTACCTATTTTGGAACTTAGTAGCAGGAGCGATGGGATTTTTCATGCCGTTTGTATATGAAACAGTTGGTGGTTTGACGAATTCACAAGCAAATATGCTACAGGCAGTACTTTGGATATTGACATCGCTTGCTTCTTATTTTGGCTTTGCGAAACTGGGAGACAAAGTAAATCAATGTAAGTTTTATTTTGTAGGCGCTTTAATGGCGGTGCTTTTATGGTCATTTTGACATTCGTCGGGATGTCTTGGGCAGGATTAGGCGCATTTGTTGTCCTCTGGGGTATCTCTGCAGGGATCGGTGCACAAGCATTCTATGCTTTGTGGGCATCAGAGTTATTTCCTACTAAATTCCGCGGTGGCGCACAAGGAATCATGTTTTTCTTAGTTCGCGGAAGTTGTGGTGTTTGGTCAATCATTTTCCCAATGATCTTAGCAAGTTTAGGTTTCACCATTGCTGGAACAGCTATGATCGGCTTACTGATCGTATCGCTAGTGATTGGAACGGTTTGGACACCGAAAACACAAGGTAAAACATTAGAACAAATTACGGAAGAACGATATGGCGACAGCGTTGAAGCAACAACACATCTGCCCCATGGACAAGAGGTAACGAAATGACAGACACATATATAGCAGTAGATATTGGTGCATCAAGTGGACGTTTGATGCTCTCAGAAAAAAATCCATTCAACAAAATTTCATTAGAAGAGATTCATCGTTTCAAAAATGGGTTTGCTGATAGTAATGGTACAGATTATTGGGATGCAGAACACTTGATTGAAGAGATTTTGATTGGTTTAGAAAAAGTGAAGAAGCGCGGTGTTGAAAAATGCTATGTGGGTATTGATACTTGGGGCGTTGATTACTGCTTGCTTGATGAGCAAGGAGAGGCAATAAGTCAACCTGTTAGTTATCGTGACAACCGAACAGAACAGGATATAGCAGAATTTGATGAATATTTTTCACTACAAATGCTGTATCAAGAGACAGGTATTCAACTACAACCATTCAATACAGTTTTCCAATTATTCAAAGAAAATCGTGAAAAATTAGCGCATGCCAAACAGTTAGTGTTGATGCCTGATTATTTAGGCTATGTCTTGACTGGACAGGCAGTATTGGAAAAAACGAACGCCTCCACGATGCAACTGATGAATTTACAAACACGACAACTTGATGAAGATGTATTGAACGCAATCGATGTCTCCAAAGAATTATTTCCGAATTTAGTGGAACCAGGAACCATTTTAGGGAAGATACGAAAAGAAAAATTTCCGACTTATGATCTTCCAGATGCTACATTCATTACAATTGCCTCTCACGATACAGCTTCAGCAGTTGTAGGCACACCGGGAAAGGGAGAAAATTGGGCATACATCAGTTCAGGTACATGGTCATTAATGGGCGTGGAAATCAACGAAGGTATCGCAACTTCGGAAGCATTTGAGGCAAACTTTACCAATGAGTGGGGAGTTCAAGGAACTATCCGTTTCTTGAAAAATATTATGGGAATGTGGCTGATTCAAGAAGTATCTAGAATGCTGGATTATCAGTATTCGTACCCTGAGTTAGCAGAGCTGGCAAGCCAGAAAGAAGCATTTGTTACATTGATCGATGTCAACGATCCGCGTTTTATGAATCCTAAAAATATGATTACGGAGATCCAAGGTTACTGTCGGGAAATGAATCAAAAGATACCCGAAACGCCTGGGGAACTGGCACGATGTATTTATGATAGTTTGGCACTGTGTTATGCGGTAGAACTTGAAAAATTGGAGAAAATCACGGGGCGCACGATCACACAACTACACATTGTGGGTGGAGGATCAAACAATGATTTCTTGAATCAATTAACTGCAGATGCTTGTGGAATCCCTGTTTTAGCAGGACCTGGAGAAGCAACAGCAATCGGTAATATCATCGTTCAAATGGTTGCGACAAAAGGTTTTGGAACGTTGGCGGAAGGTCGCGAAGGAATAAAAAAATCTTTCCCATTAAAACAATTCCAACCGCATATAGCAAATCAAATTGCCATTGAGAAATACCACGCACTAACAAAATTATTTGTATAAAAACGAAGAATCCGCGTTTTATTGAATAAATTTAAAAGACAAGGGAGCAGAAATAAAATGACAAAAACAGTAGAAGAACGTTATCAAGATGCAAAAGCTCATTATGCAGAAATTGGTGTTGACACAGAAGCTGCACTGAAAAAATTGCAAGATTTAAAAATCTCGATGCATTGCTGGCAAGGAGATGATGTCAAAGGATTCTTGAATCCTGATGGTGAATTAACTGGTGGGATCATGTCGACAGGAAATTATCCTGGTGCTGCCCATACGCCAGATCAATTACGACAAGATGTTGAAAAGGCTTTTTCATTGATTCCAGGAAGCCATAAATTAAACTTACATGCCATTTATTTAGATACAGATGAACCAGTAGACTTAGATGAAATCGAACCAAAACATTTTGCAAAATGGGCTAGTTGGGCGAATGAACAAGGTGTTGGTTTAGACTTCAACCCAACCTTTTTCTCTCACCCAATGATGAAAGATGGAATGACTTTGGCACATCCAGATAAAGAAGTCCGCGACTTTTGGATCGAACATGGTAAACGCAGCCGTAAAGTAGCTGAATATCTAGGAAAAGAAACTGGCCAAACATGTATCAATAATTTCTGGATGCCAGATGGTATGAAAGATAATCCAATCGATCGTTACACTCCACGTAAACGTATGATGGAATCACTAGATGAAATCTTTACAGAGGATTTGAATGAAGAATATACCCAAGAAGCTGTTGAAAGCAAACTATTTGGACTAGGTACAGAAGCTTATACTGTTGGTTCTCATGAATTCTACATGGGTTATGGGCTAACACGTAACAAATTGATCTGTTTAGATGCTGGTCATTTCCATCCAACTGAAGTGATCTCAAACAAATTGAGTTCATTGGCACTATTCTCTAAAGGAATCATGTTGCATGTCTCTCGTCCAGTTCGTTGGGACTCTGACCATGTTGTGATCATGGATGATGAATTGCAAGAAATCGGAAAAGAACTCGTTCGTAATGATCTTTTAGGAAAAACAAACATTGGCTTAGATTTCTTTGATGCAACTATCAACAGGATCGCTGCTTGGGTCGTGGGTACACGTAATACTCAAAAAGCCTTATTAAAAGCAATGTTAGAACCAACTGAAGACTTAAAAGCGATTGAATTGGATTTTGATTATACAAAACGAATAGTCTTGACAGAAGAATTAAAAGACTTTCCGTATGCAGATGTATGGAACTACTTCTGTGCATTAAACAATGTCCCTGTTGGTATGGATTGGTATGAAGAAGTCAAGAATTATGAAAAAGATGTCTTAGCACTACGTAACAAATAATGACAAGCATGAATTGGCGGGGAGTTTGTCCCCGCCTTGATAGATAAACATTTGGGGGAATTAACCGTGAAAAATATTTTAGAAGCACCTTTTGTCAAAGAAATGGTCGATGTTACCAGCAATCTCTACCGTCTGGGTTGGGATGAAAGAAATGGCGGCAATATATCCTATTTATTGGATGAAGCAGATGTTAGCGAGTACTTGGATACTAAAAAGGTAATACGAAATATTCCAATGGATTTTGATGGATCAGCCCTTAAAGGTGATTACTTTATCGTAACTGGTTCAGGTAAATATTTTAAAAATGTAGCACAAGATCCAGCGAATAATCTAGGGGTCTTACGAGTAGCTGACGACGGTCAAAGTGTGGATCTACTTTGGGGCTATACAGACGGTGGCGTACCTACAAGTGAATTACCTGCTCATTTGATGAGCCATATTGCTCGTCTAGAAGTTGATCCAGAAAACCGTATCGTCATGCAAGTCACTTATTAGCAATGACCTTCAGTCATGAGTTGACTTCTAAAGCAATTACACGAACACTTTGGGAAATGTGTACAGAGTGTATGGTTGTTTTCCCTGAAGGCGTTCAAGTATTGCCATGGTTGATTCCAGGTTCTAATGAAATTGGGGAAGCAACGGCAGAAAAAATGAAACAAGCACGTTTAGTCTTATGGTCATTCCATGGTGTTTACGGAGCTGGTCGTACGATGGATGAAACAATTGGTTTGATCGAAACTGCTGAAAAAGCAGCGCAAGTCCATACCTATGTGCAAGCACAAGGTGGTGTTCGTCAAACGATTAGTGATGAAAACTTTATTGCTTTAGCTAACCAATTTGGCATTACACCAAATCCAGAATTTTTTGAAGCTGGAGTGAAGAATGCATGATAAAAAAAGCGGTTCGAATGAAACTTTATCCTGGATTGAAAGAAGAGTATGTGAAGCGTCACAATGATTTATGGCCTGAGATGCGGGAAATGCTAAAAGAACATGGCGCGATAAGCTATTCTATTTTTTTGGATCCTGAAACTGATTTTCTTTTTGGTTATTTGGAAATTGAAGATGAGGAAAAATGGGCACAGACAGCGGACGCAGAAATTAATCGAAAATGGTGGGATTATATGGAAGATGTCATGGATACAAATCCAGATAATTCACCAGTAGCGGTTGATCTGGAACAAGTATTTGAATTATAAAAGAGACTGGCAACAGTTTCTTTTACCTCTTTATGTGAAAAAAAGTACAATCATTGAAAGAGAATGCGACACAAGGAGATAGTAAAAATTCAGGTTTAAAAAGTCAAACAGTGTTGAGTGGTAAACAAAGTATTAGTTTAGGGTAAGAATTACAAACAGAAGTCGTGGCAGCCATTCTAATATAGGAATTATTTGTGAAATGGCATACGAAAAGGAGAGAATATTATGACAGTCAATCGGATGATTCTGAACGAAACATCTTATTTTGGTAAAGGTGCGATCAAAAAATTCGCAAATGAAGCGAAAAAAAGGGGATTCAAAAAAGCTTTAGTGGTCACAGATAAAGACCTATTGAAATTTGAAGTGGCAACGAAGGTTACAGCAATTTTAGATGAGGCAGGATTAAGTTACGACATTTTTGATGGTATCGTACCAAATCCTTCGATTGAAGATGTTAAAGCTGGAGTCAAAGCCTGCCAAACAGCTGGAGCAGATTATATCGTAGTAATTGGGGGCGGTTCGCCTATTGATACAGCAAAAGCAATCGGAATCATTACAACCAATCCTGAGTTTTCAGATGTGATCAGTCTGGAAGGAGTAGCAGATACTAAAAATCCAGCATTACCGATTTTAGCAGTACCGACGACTTCAGGAACTGCTGCCGAAGTAACGATCAATTACGTGATCACAGATAAAGCTAATCAACGTAAATTTGTTTGTGTTGATCCACGTGATATTCCTGTAGCTGCGTTTGTAGATAGCGATATGATGATGGGTATGCCAAAAGGTTTGTGCGCTTCGACAGGTATGGATGCTTTAACCCATGCAATTGAAGGCTACATTACAAAAGATGCTTGGGAAATGACGGATATGCTCCATATCAAAGCAATCGAAATTATCAGCCATACTTTACGCGATTCTGTTGCAGGGAATCAAGCAGCACGAGAAAAAATGGCATTGGGACAATACATTGCCGATATGGGCTTTTCCAATGTTGGGCTAGGCTTGGTTCATGGAATGGCTCATCCATTATCCGCTTGGTACAATACGCCTCATGGAGTGGCTTGTGCAACGCTCTTGCCATTGATCATGGACTTCAATAAAGAATATACTGGTGAAAAATATCGCGATATTGCTGTTGCCATGGGCGTAGAAGGTGCGTATGATATGTCATTGTCAGAAGTTCGTGATGCAGCAGTCCAAGCAGTGAAACAACTTGGTATTGATGTAGGGATCCCACAAAAACTGACTGAGATTGGCATGAAAGAAGCCGATGTATCAAAGGTTTCTGAAGATGCTTTACGCGATGTATGTACACCAGGAAATCCGCGAGATGCTACAGTGGACGAAATCAGTGCATTATATAAATCGATACTGTAAGCAATGAGCGAATTCTCTCATAATAAAACGCAACGGTCGTGCCCAAAAAAAATGATGGAGTAAACTATTCAAGTATGGCGTAAAATTACTAATGAAGACAGAAAATTTCCACTGAATGTGGGACAAATCTAAAAATCAGGTTTGCTACAGACCATAGTTCCGAATAAACGACGTCCAAAAGTCAGGTTTTTCGGAAATTTCAAAAAAACGAGCAATACAAAAAGCGTATTGCTCGTTTTTCTCCAATTTCTCAAACCTAAACGACTTTTGTCTCGACCTCTATCAATGATTGTATCAGCTGGAACTTTTTCCGTTAGGACAAACAATAAAAAACGTGTAAACAAACTCAGCTGCCGATGGCTGTCTCGAGTTTGTTTACACATTTTTTTGTTATTGAGTTGATTTTGAGGGAATGTTCTTTCTCCTCAAAAGTTGCTTCAATTTCATCTATATGTTTTTATGAATATGCCGATATCCTAAAAAAATACGTAGATCTTTCTATAATTCTTGGATCGCTGAAAAATGTTTATTCAATAAAATAGATTTTTGAGCGTATTAGTTTATCGCTTGATAAATTTAATGATATCCTAAAATTGATCGAGTGATAAAGAAAGAGATGTAGGTGATCCCATGAAAAAGATTCTCGTAATAGGCGCAGGAGTCGCCGGTCTAAGTGCCGCAGTTCGGTTACAAAAATTAGGTTATGCAGTAACACTGTACGAAAAGGAAAGTCAACCTGGTGGGAAAATGAACCAAATCAAAAAAGATGGCTTTACTTTTGATTTGGGGCCAACTATCGTGATGATGCCCGAAATCTATAATGAAGTTTTTGAATTTTGTGGAAAAGACCCTGATGACTATATCCCAATGAAAAAAGTTGATCCGATGCTCAAATTATATTTCAACAAGGAGCGTCCTCTTGAATTTTCCAATGATTTAATTGAGTTAATGCGAACGTTAGAAGACATATCATCAGAAGATGCTCAAGGATATATGGCTTTTTTAGCCGATATCTACAAACGTTATACTCTTGCTAAAGAAGCTTTTATAACCAAATCTTTTCGTGGATTTTGGGATTTTTATAATCCTAAATCATTGTGGGCAGGGATTCGCTTGCGCACATTCAGTGACGCATATTCGTCTATTTCAAAATTCGTGAAAGATGAACGATTAAGAAAATCACTGGCATTTCAAACATTATATATTGGTGTTTCTCCTTACCAAGGGCCATCATTATATACGATCATTCCGATGATCGAGTTATTTTATGGTGTTTATTTTATTGAAGGTGGCATGTACACGTTAGCGACTTCTTTGGCTAAGTTATTTGTAGAATTAGGCGGGAAAATAGAATATGGAACGCCTGTCGATGAACTAATCATCGAAAACAAAGTAGCTAAAGGAGTTCGTATTGGAAACGAACAAGTTACAGCTGATGCGATTGTTTGCGGTGCTGATTTCCCTTATGCGATGCAAGAACTGATTCCAGATGAACGTAAAAGAGGAAAATATACGAATAAAAAAATCGAGAACATGGAGTATTCTTGTTCCTGCTTTTTGATGTACTTAGGGTTAGATAAACGCTACCCGGAAGAGCAACTGCATAGTATTTATTTTGCCGATGATTTTAAGCAAAATGTGGAAGATCTATTTGAGATCGGTAAGTTACCGGTGGACCCATCCTTTTATTTATATCGGCCATCATTGATGGATCAAACACTTGCCCCTGAAGGACAGGAAGGGCTATATGTATTGGTCCCTGTTCCGGAGTTATCGATGTACGAGGATTGGTCAGATGAGATCGTTCAGGAGTATCGGCAAAAGGTCTTGACGTTAATCAAAGAGAAGACACTCTTCAAAGATATCGAAGCACACATTGTCTCGGAAACATATATGACACCAAAGGATTTTGAAAAACAGTTCAATGCATACAATGGTGCAACTTTTGGATTGAAGCCGACATTGAAACAAAGCAACTACTACCGTCCGCATAACAAGTTTTCTGCGGCAAAAAATTTATATTTCTGTGGAAGCAGTACCCATCCAGGAGCAGGTGTACCGATCGTGATGCAAAGTGCAAAGCTAGCAGTAGAGGAGGTGTTGAAAGATGACAGGTGACAATGAACGATTGTTTGAGGTCTATCAAGCGGATTTTACTTACTGTGAAGCAGTCATCAAACAACACTCCAAATCATTCTATACCGCTTTTTCTCAACTGCCAAAAAGAAAGGCACAAAGTGTTTATGCTATCTATGCTTTTTGCCGCCAAGCAGATGATCTCATTGACTTGGAAGGAAATGTTGAAGGGTTGGATCAGTTAGAACAGCAGTTAACCGATTTTGAAGCAGGAAAAGTACCCAATGTTCCTATCTGGCGTGCGTTAGCTGTGGTGTTTGCAAATTTTCCGATGGATTTAGCACCCTTTTACGACATGCTCAATGGTCAACGGAAAGATATATCATTTACGCAACCGAAGGATATGAAGGCGCTTGAGGAATATTGTTATTATGTAGCTGGAAGCGTCGGACTAATGTTGCTGCCATTGTTGACGGACCAAGCAACTAAAATAGCTGAACCAGCAAAAAAATTAGGTGAGGCGATGCAACTGACCAATATTTTGCGTGATGTAGGGGAAGATTACCAAATGGGCAGAGTATATTTACCAAAAGAAGAGATGGAAAAATTTCAAGTAACAGAAGAAACGTTGGAAAATAAAGCAGCTACACCAGCTTTTATTGCTTTATGGGAATCTCTGGCTGCGCAAGCAGAAGAACGGTATAAGCAATCTTTTGAAATGCTACCATCGATCCACAAAGATTGTCAGCTAGCACTAACAGCTGCAGCGTTTATTTATCGGGAGCAACTAGAGGCTATTAGAAAAAATCACTATCAAGTATTTACTAGAAAAAATAAAATCAGTCATTTCCGTAAACTTCAATTGCTACGTGAAGTGACAAATTATTTGGAAAAAATCAATCGGACTTCTTCTTTTATCTGAAAAAACGATAAAGGATTCACTCAGAACAATCTGTGAAAAAGGAAGAACAAAAAAGTTATTTGTTTGGATCTAGGCTTATTTTCAAAGAAATTGTCTTTACGCTGTATATTTGAAAAAAGAGGTCGAGATAAAAGTCGTTTAGGTCTGAGAAATTGAAAAAAAACGAGGTTGGGACAGAAGTGTTTAACTCCGAGAAATAAGAAGAAATTCACGAAAATTGCTTTTCAAATTTTTGTGAATTCGGCTTATTTAAGAAGGAGTTGCTTCTGCTCCCACCGTTTATTCGTTTTTAAAGTATGAGACAAAAGTGTTTCTTACTTTTGTCCCACGCTCGTTTTTTTCAATTTCCGGAAAACCTGACTTTTGGACGCTGTTTATTTGGAATTAGAGTCTGTCGCAACCCTGATTTTTAGATTTGTCCCACATTCTTTAAATTTTAATTTGCGGATGTTCAAGAAGTGTTGAGCAATGACAGCTACGCCACCGAAGAGAATTGCTTTTTTCCCCAGAAGTGTATTTCGAACAATGATTTCTTTTGTAAAGCGACTGCTTAGGGCGTTATTGATATAGTCGATCATTATCGGCAATTTACGGTAGAGGGGACTATTGACTACGATGATATCAGGATCATAAATCATACTGATATTATTGATACCAATACTTAACAATTCCGCATTTTTTTTTATTAAATGAAGTGCATCAGGATCTGCTTGATTCACATAAGTCGCAATGATGTCTGAATTCGCATATTCAAGGTTTTTTTTGTGCGCAAATTCTTCATAGATGGCTTTGTTTGAAGCATATTGTTCTAAACAACCATGATTGCCACAGGGACAAGGGAGGCCGTTGGGATACAAAATCGTGTGGCCGATCTCTCCAGACTTGCCATGTTTACCGATTTTTAAAATCCCGTCTTCCACAATGCCACAACCGATGCCACTATGGCTACTGATACTAATCAAATTTTGTAAGGGAGAAGAAAAAGTATATTCACCTAAAGTAGCTAAATTCGCTTCGTTATGGATAAAAACCGGGAATGAGTAGTGATCCATCAATTGCTGTTTCAAATCAATCGTGTCTAAATCATAATAAGGGGTAAAAATTGCTTGTTCATCCAAGATGACTCCGTGGATGCCGATCGTCATACCTACGATATCATACGGCGTGGATGGGTTATGTGTCATCAAGTCAGCAATCGCTGTTTGCAAAAGTGCAACTACGTTTGTTGAATCAACAGAGATTCTCTCTTTTTCGACCGTAGCAATCGGCGTGCCATCAATATAAGACAACATCCCCTCTAGATAGTCATAGCCGACATCAAAAGAAAGAGCAGTAGCAACTTTTCGATTGAATGTCAACATGATAGGCTTTCTGCCACCAGAGATTGATGCATTCCCAATACGAGTTTGGATGATTAATTGATCATCTAACAATTTCTTTGTGATGTCTGAAACAGAAGCTTTGTTCAAACCAGTGGTAGCAGCTAACTCAGCTCTAAAGACTTCTTGTTTGTCGATGATGGCTTTAAGAATGTTCGCTTGGTTACTTTCACGAATGGTATATTTGCTTGAAATCATAAAAATTCCTTTCCTTATCCAGGAGATATAGGTAATATAACAGGATTATCTATAATTATATAGTGAAATAAAAAGTTTAACAAATGAATTTTTTTAAATGGTATCCCTATAAAAACGATCGTTATAAAAAAGATGCTGAAGATGACCTGTCACCTTAAAAGTAAGTAGTACTAAAAAGGGGACAAGCCACCGCTAGATGATATAAGTAGGTAGTCATTCCTCGTTATAGTTTCTTTTCAACTAATTTTAATTCTTCAAGCAGGGCTTTTCGTCGAGGATACTTTTCCTTTAATTCTTTGATCAAGAGTTGAGCGGAAACGATACTATTTGGTAAGCTAGCCATTTCTGTGATTAATCGAGCAATTTTATGATAATGTGGTCGAGTACCGGTTGGCTGGGCCATCTTTCGTAGTTCATATTCATATTTCTGTAAAAGGGCATCTGGCGCATGCTTTTTCAAATAAATGAAATAATGGCTCGCTTCTTCTAGTCCAGGTGCTTTGAGTACATAATCCAGCAGTAAATCATAGCGCTTTTCTTGTGAATAGAATAAGCCCACACCGACATGGTTTCGTAATTTTTCGAATAAGTCAGCACTACGTTTTTCCCATTCTTCGGGTGTACAAACTTTTTTCAATTGATGGATCAAATTCATATCTACTACACTATTTTCAATCAATAAGCGATAGATTTGATTTGCGTATTCCTGTATGTTGCCTAATTTTTGGTAAAGTCGTTTTAGGGAATAACGATGTAGTAAAACCAAATCTGGAGAATGATTATCCATTTCGATGCTTGCTTTCAATACAGTTACAGCTTCAGCATACGCCTTCTTTTTTTTGAGATAGTCCACATATTGCGAACGTGCAGCAGGAGAAGACCAGTTTTCTTTGACCGCATAGTGGATCTGATTGGCCGAATAATTCAGCATTTCCATCTGTTTCACTGAAAGAAACCGTTTTGGGGTTGCTGGATTCTTTTTTTTCTGGGTATTACTAGCGTAACCCGCATCTTCTGAATGACTGCCTATTTTCTCATGCAAGAGTTTATGTATGTATAAATTAGAATCGATTCGTTGCGGATCGCCTACTTGAGCGGTAAGTCTATGGATCAACTCTTCTTCTTCTCTTGCTGTAGCATAACGGAACAGTATTTTTAAAGAGGTATAACAATGGTTCAGCAAGCGATCAATTGCTTGAGCAGAATAACAAATTTCTGAAAAGTCGATTATTTTAATGACTGCATTGACTACTTCAAAACCATGTAAAACTTTCTTCTGTTTAATTGAACGTTTTACTTGTAACTCTGTAAAGAGGATCATCTCTGTTATGAATACGTCAACTCTTTCAGAAGGGGCATCGCCATCAATGTTATTTTTATGAGTCGTGCCAATTGTGTCGGAATGAGCAGGAGCTGCTGAGTCATCTAGTGAAATATGTCGGCAAAAGCGTTGCGCCAACCGCGGATTCTCTTGTAAAACAATAGTCAAAAAACTTTGGATCTGCGTGTCATCTGCATGAGTGATCGATTGTGCTATCTCTCGCTCACATTCTTTGGGGAAATGCGTTTCATATTCGAATAAGAGCGCAACTAAGTGGGGGCATTGTTTTACAGATGGGCACAGGCAATCACAGGTTGTGTGTAAGATCTGATGTGTATCATCTAAAACAATCATGGCATTTTTTTCTGTATCATCCGTGATTTTAGCGGTCATTTGTTGTTTTTCAATCGTAAACTCAAGGACACGCTTTTCTAAAAAATAAGAATAACCTAAGTCTAACGTCTTTTCTAAAAAATAACTTTGCCAATCTTTCAAAGTAAATTCCTCCTTAAAACTTTTTACTTAATAAGTTTAACGGATAATAGAAAGTAAAACAGTATTTTTTTAATAATACTATTGTTATTTAATAGGAAATAAATAAGAACTTTGTCAAGAATTTAACCTACAAAAATTTTTCAATGATTTCTTGATTTTCTGGGCGATGCTCATTTTCTAGTACAGCAATTTTATGGATCAACTCTGCTAAAGTCATTTGTTCCATTTCTCGTTCCACTTTTTCTTGTAATCGAGAATAGCTTTCTGTCAAAGCTTCTTGGATATTGGCGCCCACCACACAATTTGGGTTGGTTTTTGGGTCGACTTGGATCAAGTTTGTATTGCCTTCAATGCTTTGATAAACATCAAGTAGCGTAATTTTTTCTGGTTTTCTTGCTAAAGAAGGAGCTGCTTTGCCATTTTGAGTAATAATCAGTCCAGATTTTTTTAGTTTGCTCATGATTTTTCGGACATTTGCTGCGCTAGTTTCGATACTTTTGGCAATCATTTCACTTGATAATAGATTGCTATTTTGGAAGATTTCAATGTAGGCTAAAATATGAATTGCATCACTGAATTGTAAAGAATATTTCATAGGAATACCTCCTGGTAGTTTTTCTCTTGACTTATCTTAGCATACTCTTTAAGATAATGGTGTAACTTATAAATGTACAGGTTAGAAATTTAAGAAATAGTTAGATAATCAAAGGAGTGGTCAATATGACTTATTTAGTAACAGGAGCAACTGGTGGTTTTGGGAAATACGCTGTAAATTATTTGAAAGAGCTTGTTCCAAATGAAGAAATCTATGTGCTTGCTCGGAGTGAAGAAAAAGGAGCAGGGTTAAAAAATGAAGGGATGAATGTTCGAATTGGTGATTATTCTGATCTTTCATCGATGAAGAAGGCATTGACAGGAATCGATCGTTTGCTTTTTGTTTCTGGTGCACCGGGGAATCGTCAAGAGGAACATGAGAATGTAGTGAAGGCTGCGAAAGAAAGTGGTGTCTCTTATATTGCGTATACTAGCTTTGCAGATGCAGATCATTCAACTAGTATCTTAGCTCCCGACCATCAATTTACAGAGAAAGTAATCAAAGATTCTGGTATTCCCCATACTTTTTTGCGGAATAACTGGTATTTAGAAAATGAATGGCCAATTATCGAGCTTGCTTTAAAGACAGGTCGTTTTGTTTATGCTGCAGGGGACGGAAAAACAGGATGGGCGCTCAAACGCGAATACGCAGAAGTGGCAGCTAAAGCAGTAGCAGGTTCTGCATTTCCAGAAGTACTAGAATTATCAGGAAAACCAGTCACTTATGAAGAACTAGGTCAAACGTTGAAACAAGTGTTAGATCAACCGATTGAAATCATTCAAACTGACAATCAGGGATTTATGAAACACTTGGAAGAAGCAGGCTATCCTGAAGCAGCGGCACAAATGTTTGCAGCTATCCAAGAGGATATCAAAAATGGCCAACTAAATGTTGTGTCTGATGATTTTGACAAAGCATTAGAAAAACCGTTGATTTCTTTAGAAGAAGGCTTAAGAGAATTAGTGAAGTAACACAATAAGAAAAGTGTTCCAGATGGCATAGGAGGCCGAGACAAAAGTATTTTTTACTTCTGTCCCAGCCTCTTTTTTTGAAATTCCCGAAAAAACTGACTTTGGGACGCCGTTTATTCGAGAGTCTGTCGAAAAACTGATTTAGAGAGCATAGAGCATCGATTGGGATGCTTTTTTTAGATTTTTTTTTTATGTTCGAGAAATTTTTCTGCTACTAGTGATACGGTTGATGTTTGTTCACAGATCAAAGAAGAAAGTGAGGTTTTTCCTCTTTCTTCTTTTTTTGAAGTAAACGAAACCATTTTTTCTTTATTTCATGTATACTGACTAATGTATAGGATTTATGAGAATTTTTTTAGAATAGTTACTATTTTAACCATAAAATTCAACATTTAGACTATACAACATTCAGATAATAAGAAGAATCAATAAGGAGAGTGTCATGAAATTTAGAAGTTTTCTACTAAGTACGATTATTTTAGGGAGCCTAGTTGTCACCAATGCAACCGTTCTAGCAGAAGAAATCGGATCATCAAACTCTGAGACTACTGAAGTCAATCAAATGAATGAAGTACAAACAACTGAAACAAGTGCTAGTGTTCTAACACAAACAACGGAGGCTGTAAGTACAACAGATACAGTAACGGATACTTCCGCTACAAATGAAACGTCAACAAATGAAACACCAACAAACGAAAATCCAGAAACAGCAGAAGAAATCACGAATCAATTGACGGATGGACAAACGATCACACATACGCACCAAGCAGATTTATCTGAATTTACAAATGGTGTGATGGCGCGCTCAGCTCGAGTTGCCAACACTTCGCAGCAAGCATTTATCGATAGCATTGCTTCTTCCGCTCAAAGTCTAGCGAATGAAAATGATTTATATGCATCAGTTATGATTGCCCAAGCAATTGTAGAAAGTGGTTGGGGGAAAAGCACACTGTCCGCAGCTCCAAACTATAACTTATTTGGGATCAAAGGGAATTACCAAGGGCAATCTGTCACGATGCCAACTTCTGAATATGTAAATGGACAGTGGATCACTGTCAATGCAGCATTTAGAAAATATCCTTCCTATAAAGAGTCATTACAAGACAATGCCAAAGTATTAAAAACGACTTCTTTCCAATCTGGTGTATATTACTACTCTGGTGCTTGGAAAAGTAATACCAAGTCATACAAAGATGCAACAGCTTGGTTGACTGGTCGCTATGCGACTGCGCCAAATTATGGGGCCACATTGAATAGTGTCATCGAAACCTATAATTTGACCCAATATGATACAGCGAAGGTGTCAACTTCCCCAATGTATCGCCTCTACAATAAACATACAGGTGAACATTTGTATACATTGAATGCTGGAGAAAAAGATTATTTGCCAAAAGTGGGTTGGAAATATGAAGGGATTGCTTGGCAAGCACCGAATAGTGGCCAACCGGTTTATCGGATGTATAACCCTTATAGCGGAGACCATCACTATACAATGGCGCAATCAGAAATCAACTTTCTAAAACCATTGGGCTGGCGTTATGAAGGATTGAGCTTCTATTCTGGGGGTTCCAAACCTATTTATCGCCTGTTTAATCCAAATGAAAAAACTGGAACACATCACTATACTCTAAGCGCTTCTGAAAGAGATTTCCTTACTCCATTAGGTTGGAAATATGAAGGAGTAGGTTTTTACGGGTATTAGTCCACTTTTACTAACTAAATAAAAAGAAGACCCTTTTCGATTGATTTCTTTATTACCAGGTCAGTAGACTGACAGGTAGATGAAGCATAAGTCGTAAAAGGGCTTTTTTTTATTTGAAAAAAAATACTTACACAAAAGTTTTAAATGTGCTACGATAACCTTCGTGACAAAATTAAAGGAGTGGTATAGTTGCCTACAAACAAAAAAGAAGGAATAATTTTTACAACAATGATGTGTTTCTTGATGGTCTTAGGAATGAGTGTGTACAATCTATGGCTTCATGGGGATTTGCAGTTTTCTAGTCTTCTAATCGGTCTAGTACCTGGATTCGTTGTTGCCTTCATTTTAGATGTGTTTATCATTGGAGTTATTGCAAAAAAAATAGCTTTCAAGCTACCTGTTAATCCAGAAAGCAAGTTTCAGATGATCGTGACGATTTCTTGTCTAATGGTCTTAGGAATGGTTACTTGCATGTCTTTATTTGGTATCATCCTTGAACAAGGTATTCCAGATCAATTACTTTCTTCATATTTAAATGCTTGGAAAATGAATGTGATTGCTGCATTGCCGTTGCAATTACTGATCGTTGGTCCAATTTCTAGAAGTATATTAAGTAAAATCCAAAATTAACAAAAGGTATGTAATGATTCAATAGATGTAAAAAAAGCCGACTCTTCATTGGAGCGACTCTCTAAGTTGGACTTCTAACTTACGGGGGCGTTTCAATAGTGAGGGGCTTTTTTATTTAATCGAAAAAGGTTTGCATCATTTCTCGTACTTGTTGGCACCAATCAAGCTCTTGTTGGCAAAGTAAGATTCGACGCTGGATTACGACATAACGACCAAATTCTTCTCGTTTATCAATCGAAAGATCGACCAATTTTGCTTGGTTTTTTTGCATGATTTTGTTCAATTGCTGTTCTCGTGTAAAAAGCAATCCAGTTGCTGTTGTTTTATCTAAGGTTGAGAAGGCGTAGATTTTGGCTAGAAATTCGTCTTTTTGCGTAGGAGCAGGGGTTTCTTCTTTGATCCATTCTTCTACTAAAGAACGTCCTTCATCGGTTAACGTATAAATCTTTTTTTGGGAATGTTCTTCAATTTCTAGAACAGTGATATACCCTTTCTGATCTAACTTTGCCAAGGTAGTATAGATCTGGCTGTGGTGAGCTTCCCAAAAAATCGTAATAAGTTGTTTCAATTCATAACCTGATCGAGGTTTAGACAAAAGAACGCACAATAGGATATAGGCTAAAGTATTCATACGATACCTCCTGACTGATTTCTTTTTATTATAGCACATTCTTTATTCTTAAGCTCACATGTGCATATTGACATGTAAAATAAATCATGTATGATGCTATATAGAAAGAAAGGAATGGAAAACTTGGAGAATCAATTAGAAATAAGTGAACAAACAAAAGGAAAAAATTCAGCACTTGTCGTAGCTACTACATGTATGATTTCATTTATGGGAGTCGGTCTGGTCGATCCAATCTTGAAGACAATAGCTGCGCAATTAGATGCAACACCTGCTCAAACGACGTTATTATTTACTAGTTATATGCTTGTTACTGGAGTAGTTATGCTATTTACGGGCTTTTTATCAAGTCGCATCGGTTTGAAAAAAACGTTGATGGCGGGATTATTTATCATTGTTATATTTGCTGGACTTGGTGGATTATCTAATAATATCAATACGTTGATTGGCTTGCGTGCCGGTTGGGGTGTCGGAAATGCATTATTTGTTTCAACGGCACTAGCATCGATTGTTAGTATGTTAGTGGGGAATACAGAAAAAGCGATCATGATGTATGAAGCTGCTTTGGGTTGCGGAATGGCAGTCGGTCCCTTAGTTGGTGGTATTTTAGGAAGTGGTTCATGGCGTTATCCATTTTATGGAGTAGCAACTTTGATGTTTTTAGGATTTATTGCACTAGCATTTCTTTTACCAGAAGCTGAAAAGCCAAAAACAAAAGTTGGCTTTTGGGAAGGGGTGAAAGCATTAAGCAACCATAAGTTACGCTCCGTTGGTTTGATTGCTTTATTGTACAATTTTGGATTTTTTACGTTATTGGCTTATGCACCTTTCTTATTGGTAGGTTATAGCGAATTAGAAGTCGGTTTTGTTTTCTTTGGCTGGGGTGTGTTATTAGCGATTGCTTCCATTTTCGTTGCACCAGTACTAGAAAAGAAATTCACGACTTACCGCACGATTTTAGTTGCTTTTATTTTCTTCATCATTTGTTTGGAATTATTGGGAGCAGGCGCATCGTTCCAAGTACTTGTACCAATCAGTATTGTTCTTTCTGGTTTTTTCCAAGGGATCATCAATACATTGCTAACAACGATTGCAATGGAAATACCTGGGTTGCAACGAAACGTTGCTTCTTCAAGTTATAGCTTTGTTCGTTTCTTTGGTGGGGCACTGGCTCCGTTTATTGCCGGTGAGATTGGTGAAAAAATGGGAGAAAGCTATGCGTTTTATTTTGCGGCAATCATTGTGGTGATCAGCGTAGTCTGTATCATTTATCATCACAACTATTTTGTCACAAGTGAAGGGGAAGAATAAGTTTGATAGGATCTTGCTTTTTGCGTAACTACGCAAAAAAGGCAAGGTCTTTTTTTTTACTTTACTGGAAAGTCGAGCAGTTATGAGATACAATCCAAGGGAGAAAGGGAGGGGAAAACATGTTAGAAGAGTATTTTAAAGAAGTTGGCCTAACGTATATTGAGCTTCCTATTGAATTGGTAGATGGCCGTCCTGTGTATCAAGGCTATCTAAAAGAACTACCGACACTTAACGCAACTGGCGAGTCGAGAAAAGTGATGCAACATAAATTGGCGAAATTATACCAAGCCTATCGTGAACAATTGCTTGCTGAAGTGGAAGAAGAAAAAGAAAAAACGATGAATTTGTCGATGGATGAACTTTTGCGCTATTACGATGGGGAAACATTTGATGGTTTTGCTATTTTGGATCATGAAGGTGAAAGTTATTAGTAAGAGATTGTAAAAAAATGCTAAGAATATTGGGTAAAGAATATTTCTGAGAAGACTGTAAGAGAAGCTAGAACTAGAACAGAAGTGTTTTGTTTCAAGGGGAAATCTCAAAAAAAAAAAAAAACGAGGCTGGGACAGAAGTGTTTAATTCCGAGAAATAAGAAGAAATTCATTAAAATTGCTTTTCAAATTTTTGTGAATTTCGGCTTATTTAAGAAGGAGTTGCTTCTGCTCCCACCGTTTATTCGTTTTTTCTTCAATTTCTCAAATCTAAACGACTTTTGTCTCAATCTCTTTTCTTAATTGATAAAATGACTGATTTTCTTACTGTTTGTATCCATTATTTGAATCGATTGGTAAGATTACTCTTATTTAATTGGTATTTATATGAAAGATGGAAGATACCTGCAATCAGTAAAGTAATCGTATAAGCAATCGATTGGTTAAAAGCAAAAATGTAATTGAGTATAGCTAGGGCACTTAAAGCGATCATATAACTGAGATATAAGCGCCGAACCATTCCTTTTGGACCAATTCGTTGCAGATAACTACTCCACTTTGCTTGCGCATTTCGCAAGCTTCTTTTTTTAAACTGGAAAAAAAGAGCTAAAAGGCCAACACCTAAAAAAGCAGAGAGATTCAAGGAAACGATATAAACAAAGAAAATTTTTAGAATTTCAAACATAGTGGGACCTTTCTAAATAAAATTTTCAACATACATACTAAAAAGAAGATTTAGCATAGTTTATTTTGAAGCACGTAAATGTTTCGTGTGAAACAATTTAACGGATTTGACCATCTCCATAAATGACATATTTGGTGGAAGTCAATTCATTCAGCCCCATTGGTCCACGCGCATGTAGTTTTTGTGTGGAAATGCCGATTTCTGCACCAAAACCGAAGACAGCGCCATCTGTGAAGCGAGTAGAGGCATTGACATAGACAGCGGCGGCGTCAACTTCATTTAAAAAGCGTTGGCTAGCTTGGTAACTGTCTGTGACGATGGCTTCGGAATGCTTCGTGTTATGCTGATTGATGTGTGTGATTGCATCATCTAAGGAATCAACCACTTTTACTGCTAAAATATAATCCAGATATTCGGTGTCCCAATCATTTTCTTCTGCTAGCGTAGCGGTTTCTAAGTAGTCCATAGCCCGAGCATCTGCGCGCAAGGAAACACCATGTTCAACGAGTTCTTTTTCAATGACTGGTAAAAAGAAAGGTGCAATTTCTGAATGGATCAGTAAGGTTTCTGCTGCATTGCATACCGAAGGACGAGAGGCCTTTGCGTTGACAATGATATCAACCGCCATAGACAATTGGGCATCCTTATCGATATAGACATGGTTGTTTCCTGTGCCTGTTTCAATAATCGGTACTGTTGCTTGTTCTTTAACGCGACGGATCAAGTTTGCACCACCACGAGGAATCAAAACATCCAAGTAGTCGGTTAATTTCATCAATTGTTCTGCTGTTTCATGTGACGTGTCATCAACAAATTGGATGGCATAAGGGGATTGTCCAGCGCTCACTAATGTTTGTTGCAGTAATTGAACCAACAACTGATTTGAGGAGAAGGCTTCTTTTCCACCACGTAGGATGACCGCATTTCCTGATTTAAAAGCTAAGCTGGCTGCATCAGTAGTAACGTTTGGTCTGGATTCATAGATGATCCCGATGACACCAAGTGGCACTCGTTTTTTCCCAATCAAGAGACCATCAGCATTAGTCCACATTTGATCTACTTTTCCAATAGGATCATCTAATTGGGCGACTTTGTTCATTTCTTCTGCCATTGCATGGATTCGTTCCGGTGTTAGACGTAAGCGATCTAGCATCGTTTCATTGATACCATTTTCTTCAGCTTGTGCTAAATCTTTCTGGTTGGCTTCTAATAGTGCGCCTTGATTTTTTTTGAGCGTCAACGCCATTTGTTTCAATAGAGAATTTTTTTGCTCAGTACTCATCAACGCGAGTATATGGGCACTTTTCTTTGCATCTTTTCCAAGTTGGTTTAAATCAGTCATGACTGTTCCTCCTTAAATAGTGTGCCAATTTCTTTTCCAGCTAATAGGTCAAAAATGATCTTAGGATCTTTTCCATTTGCCAAGATCATCGTGCTTTGTGCTTCAAAAATACGTAAGGCGGCTTTTAATTTACTATGCATGCCGCCAGTTCCAAAGGTCGAACCTGCACCACCGGCTTGTTCCATTAGTGTATTATCGATTCCCGTAACAGTTTGGTACATTTTGGCATTGGGATTGACTGTCGGATTATCTGAATAAAAACCATCGATATCGGATAAGACGATCAATAAGTCCGCATTGATCAGTTTTGTAACAATGGCAGACAATTGGTCGTTGTCGCCGAATTTTGTTAAGTGGTCTAATTCATCGACGGCTACAGTATCATTCTCATTAACGATTGGGATCGTGCCCATCGCCAATAACTGCTCCAACGTATTTACAACATTCTTTCTGCTTTCCGGAAAATCGATCACATCTCTAGTAACTAAGATTTGGGCAGTTTGCTGATTGTAGACAGTAAAACGCTGATTGTAGATGTTCATTAATTCAGCTTGACCGATTGCCGCTATGGCTTGTTGTTCAGGAATGGTAGCAGGGCGGGTCGAACGATTCGTTTTATGCATCCCGACACCTACAGCACCAGAAGAGACTAAGACGACCTCTTTTCCACGATTGTGCAGATCAGATAGAACAAATGCAAGTTGATCGATGGCAGCTAGATTGATTGTCCCATTAGGATAGATCAACGTACTTGTTCCGACTTTAATAACAATTCGATTGGCTTTGATAACTTCTTTTCGCATGTGACACCTCTATAATTATTTACACTGATAGATTTCGTTCTATTCTACTTGTTTTGTACCATAAAGTCATGTTAAAAATCTAATTTTTTTTCAGTAGAAATGGTGATTTTCTTCAGCATAACAGAATTTCATGAAGAATTTTTAAAGAAGAGCTTTTGTTCCAATGAATATGTTAAAATAAAAATAGTTTATTCTGGGAGGAAATTCGGTGAAAAAAAGAGGATTTGAAGTTATATCAACTTATGAAAAGCAACAAATAAACTTACCAAAAAGAGCCACACATCATGCTGCAGGCTATGATTTTGAAGCGGCAGAAGAAATTGTGATTCCAAGTGTATGGAAAGCGGGACTAAAGCAAGGAATGGCAACAATGACTGAGGTATTGAAAAATAACATGGTTGCAGACGAAGAGAAAAAAATCAAACCCGTACTCGTGCCAACTGGTATCAAGGCATACATGGGGGAAGAGGAGTTCTTACAGTTAGCGAACCGTTCAAGTAATCCGTTAAAACGCTTTTTGATCTTGACCAATGGTGTGGGTGTGATCGACAGTGACTATTACAACAATGAAGCAAATGAAGGACATATCATGTTCCAGTTCACCAACTTCGGCTTCAAAGATGTAGTCATCAAAAAAGGCGAGCGGATTGGTCAAGGAATCTTCCTACCGTTTTTAAAAGTAGATCAAGATCAGACGGAAAATGCCCGTCAAGGCGGTTTTGGTTCATCCAACCAACATTGATTTAAGGTAGAGTTAAATTTAAAAAGATAATTTAAGGAGGCGAGACGATGGCAAAAAAAGCAAAAGTGCAATTTGTCTGTCAGAACTGTGGGTATGTTTCGCCTAAATTTTTAGGGCGATGCCCGAATTGTGGAAAATGGAATACGATGGTGGAAGAAATTGAGCAGGATACTAGCGACCGCAGAACTAGGACGAGCTTAACTGGTGAAAAAGCGAAGCCAACTAAAATTGCGGAAGTCATCCCCAAAAAAGAATCACGGGTAAAAACGAAACTTGCTGAATTGAATCGAGTATTAGGAGGCGGTGTTGTTCCAGGATCAATGATCTTGATCGGTGGAGATCCAGGTATCGGGAAATCGACGTTGTTATTACAAGTTTCACAACAACTTGCAGACATTGGTGGTAAAGTATTATATGTATCTGGTGAAGAAAGCGCTGAGCAAATCAAGCTACGTGCGGAACGTCTAGGATCGATCGACACGGAATTTTATTTATACGCAGAAACAGATATGAATGAGATCAGCCGAGCAATTGAACAAATCTCTCCTGATTATGTCATTATTGATTCCATCCAAACAATGACACAACCGGATATCACGAGTGTAGCAGGTAGCGTGAGTCAAGTGCGGGAAACGACCGCAGAATTATTAAAAATTGCCAAAACGAACGGTATCGCTATTTTTATCGTTGGACATGTCACAAAAGAAGGGTCGATTGCAGGTCCAAGAATGCTCGAACACATGGTAGATACGGTTCTTTATTTCGAAGGAGAACAACACCACAGTTTCCGTATTTTAAGAGCGGTGAAGAATCGATTTGGTTCGACAAATGAAATTGGTATTTTTGAGATGCACGAGCATGGGTTGGAGGAAGTGGTGAATCCTTCGCAGATTTTCTTAGAAGAGCGCTTAGAAGGCGCAACCGGTTCAGCCATCGTGGTGGCAATGGAAGGCACTCGTCCTATTTTAGTAGAGATCCAAGCGCTTGTGACGCCCACGATGTTCGGAAACGCAAAACGAACAACGACTGGCTTAGATTTTAACCGAGTCTCACTGATCATGGCTGTCCTAGAAAAAAGAGCAGGCTTATTGTTGCAGAATCAAGATGCTTACTTAAAAGCGGCTGGTGGGGTAAAATTAAATGAACCGGCCATTGATTTAGCTATTGCGATCAGTATTGCTTCGAGTTACAAAGAAAAAGGAACACAGCCAACAGAATGCTTTATTGGCGAAATCGGTTTGACTGGTGAGATCAGACGGGTAAGTCATATTGAGCAGAGGGTCAAAGAAGTACAGAAATTAGGATTTACAAAAGTGTATCTGCCAAAAAATAATCTTGGCGGATGGCAACCACCTCAGGGAATCGAAGTAGTGGGCGTAGCCACATTAGCTGAAACATTAAAACGTGTGTTTCGCTAAAATCAAAAATCAAATGAATGAAATGGAGGAACGAATATGCAAAAACGTGTCATCACCTTGTTGATGGTCATTGTCGGCGCAAGCTTAGGGATTTCCTTTTTACCTACGGCTTGGCAGACAGTGGATCAACAATCAAATGGATGGCTAAATAATACATTTACCAATAGCCTGTTAGGCGCACTTATTTTCTTTCTATTATCTTTGCTATTGGCAAAACATATTTCAGCTGTAATCAAACAGATCGAAGAAAAATTAAGTGAAGTGAGTTTGACCTATCTCTTATTTGGAGCGATCGGGGCAATCATCGGGTTAACATTAGGTGTGATTATTTCAACGCCACTGTACAATACGAATATACCAGTTGTTAATAGTGTCTTGCCGATCTTATTGATGGTCATTTTAGGCTATCTAGGATTGAGAATGGGGACGACTCGGATCGACGAGTGGAAAAAAATCTTTGGGCCTCGAAATAAAAAAACGGAACAAGAAACAGCTAGCGAGGTAGAAAGTCAGCTATTAGAACGCAAACAAGGTGAAAACTTCCATAAATACAAAATCTTGGATACTAGCGTGATCATTGATGGGCGAATCTATGACATCACGAAAACGGGCTTTTTAGAAGGCACATTGATGATCCCGAATTTTGTCTTGTATGAATTACAATATATTGCCGATTCAGGAGATAGCTTGAAGCGAGTACGTGGACGTCGTGGGTTAGATATTTTGAATGCTTTGCAAAAAGAAGAAGGAATATCTGTTGAAATGTATGATGGGGACTTCGAAGATATCACAGAAGTGGATAGTAAATTGATCAAATTAGCTAAATTACTAGACGGTGTGATCGTGACAAACGATTACAACTTGAATAAAGTCTCTGAATTTCAAAATGTCCCAGTTTTGAACATCAATGCGTTAGCGAATGCAGTTAAACCTGTTGTGATCCCAGGAGAAAACATGAATGTATTGGTAGTTAAGGCAGGAACTGAACGTCAGCAAGGAGTAGCTTATCTTGATGATGGTACGATGGTCGTTGTTGAAGACGGGCAGCATTATATGAATGAACACATTGAGGTCGTTGTAACGAGTGCGTTGCAAACTGCGGCTGGTCGAATGATTTTTGCTAAGCCAGCTCATGCTGGACGCGGAATCGACAATAAAGACAATAAAAAAGAAACAGAAAAAAGTAAATAAGCTGAAATAATCGATAAAAATAGCCAACTGGTAAGGAATTTCAACCAGTTGGCTTTACTATTTACCTTATAAAAGGTAAAATTTGGCTGAGTGGCTTTTATTTTTTGTCGAAAAGCCTATAAAGAATTATGGAACAATTAAAATGAAATAGCCTCTTGCTAAATCGTTTTGTTCATTTGTTCGTAAATGAATCAGCCCATAGCTCTTAAAGACTAGTTTGAAAGAAGAGGAAGAAAATGACGAAAGTACGCGTACGCTATGCACCAAGTCCAACCGGGCACTTGCATATTGGGAATGCTCGAACAGCATTATTCAATTATTTGTTTGCCCGCCACAATGATGGAGATTTTATTATTCGTATCGAGGATACAGACCAAAAACGAAACATTGAAGACGGTGAAAAAAGCCAGTTGGAAAATCTAGCTTGGTTAGGGATGGATTGGGATGAATCTCCTGAAAATCCTGGAGAATATGGTCCGTATCGTCAATCAGAAAGAAAAGAAATCTATCAGCCTCTAATTGATCAATTACTTGCAAGCAATCGTGCTTACAAGTGCTATTGTACAGAAGAAGAATTAGAAGCAGAACGTGAAGCACAACGCGCACGAGGAGAAATGCCACATTACGCTGGTACTTGTGCCAACCTTACACCTGAAGAACAAGCAAAAAAAGAAGCTCAAGGTTTAGAACCTGTAATTCGTTTCCGTGTTCCTCGTAACACAGAATACAAATTCACGGACATGGTCAAAGGCGATATCTCATTTGAATCAGATAATATCGGTGGCGACTACGTGATCCAAAAACGTGACGGCATGCCTACTTACAACTTCGCTGTAGCGGTAGATGACCATTTGATGAAGATCACACATGTTTTGCGTGGAGACGATCATATTGCGAACACACCAAAACAATTGATGGTCTATGAAGCGTTTGGCTGGACACCACCAACTTTTGGCCACATGACCTTGATCATCAATACAGAAACAGGAAAAAAACTAAGTAAGCGTGATGAATCGATCCTTCAATTCATCGAACAATATCGTGAACTAGGCTACTTACCAGATGCAATGTTCAACTTTATTGCTTTATTGGGGTGGTCACCAGTTGGAGAAGATGAACTATTCAACCAAGCAGATTTGATCAAAATGTTTGATCCAAACCGTTTGAGTAAATCTCCAGCAGCGTTCGATGCTAAGAAACTACAATGGGTCAATAACCATTACATCAAAGAAATGGATTTAGATAAGCTAACAGATATGTGTCTTCCTTATTTGATTGCTGACGGACGTGTTCAAGAAAATCCTGATGAAAAAACAATCGAATGGGTGAAAAAGATCGTTAGTCTGTATCAACCTCAAATGAGTTATGCAGCTGAAATCGTGGATATGTCTGCATTGTTCTTCAATGAACATCCTGTATTGAATGATGCAGCGAAAGAAGTATTGGCTGGCGAAACAGTTCCAACCGTTCTGACAGCTTTCAAAGCGCAATTAGAACAAATGGAAGTAGTGGATGCACCAACAGTCAAAGCTGCAATCAAAGCAGTTCAAAAAGAAACAGGTGTGAAAGGAAAAAATCTATTCATGCCAATTCGTGTCGCTGTTTCTGGACAAATGCATGGTCCAGAATTACCAGAAACGATCGAATTGCTTGGACGTGAAAAATCCTTGGCACATTTAAATCAAGTAATAGATTAAACACGTTGAACAGAAAGAAGTAGGTAATCGTTGATTTCAAGAGAGGCGACGGCTGGTGAAAGTCGCTAATCAATTTTTACTGAAATGCCTCTGGGAGTGGTCTTGACGAACATTGAATCAGAAGAGTTTTTCGCTTCTTTCAGTAAGGTAGTCAGGGACGTAAACGCGAACGTTATCCGTCAAAGGTAATCGTGTTTGATTATAAAGAAAAGTGGAACCACGCAACTAGCGTCTTTTAATAAGGAAACTTATTTAAAGGCGCTTATTTGTTTTTCCAAAAGAAAATACATACACACAAAGTGAAGAAAGGAGTGACAACAGATGGGGTGGTTTACCCGTGCCGTAGAGGCAGCCAAGAAAAATGATCCAGCTGCACGTTCGACTTTAGAAGTCGTATTGACTTATCCAGGCTTCCACGCATTGTTTTGGCACCGAGTCTCTCACTACTTATATGAGCATCGACTTTATTTACTGGCAAAAATCAACGCACAATTCTGGCGTTTCATAACAGGGATCGAAATACATCCTGGTGCAAAAATTGGACGAGGCGTGTTTATTGACCACGGGATGGGCATCGTAATCGGTGAAACAGCAGAAGTGGCTGATGACGTGGTCCTTTTCCATGGGGTCACTTTAGGCGGTACTGGAAAAGAAACAGGAAAGAGACATCCAACCATCAAACAAGGTGCGATGCTTTCTGCGAATGCGCAGATATTGGGGCCGGTCACTATCGGTAAGAATGCCAAAATCGGCGCAGGAGCAGTCGTTTTGAAAGATATTCCAGATGATGCAACAGCTGTTGGTATCCCTGCAAAAGTGGTACGGATCAAAGGTGAAAAAGTGAGGAGATCAGAATGATAAAGATTTATAATACATTAACTAGAAAAAAAGAACTATTTACGCCAATCAACGAAGGGAAGGTGGGGATGTATGTCTGCGGACCGACAGTATATAACTACATCCATATCGGCAATGCACGTAGTACGATTGCTTTTGATACGATCCGTCGTTATTTTGAGTATCGAGGCTATCAAGTCGACTATATCTCCAATTTTACAGATGTCGATGATAAGATCATCCGTGTGGCAAATGAGTTAGGCGTGACAGCACCAGAAGTAGCCGATCGTTTTATCCAGGTGTTTGAAGAAGACACGCAAGCATTGAATGTGGAGCCAGCAACACTCCATCCCCGTGTGATGGACCACATGCCTGATATTATCTCATTCATCCAAACACTTGTTGAAAAAGGATATGGGTACGAAGCAAATGGGGATGTCTATTACCGTACAAGAAAATTCACATCTTACGGAAAATTAAGTGACCAATCCATTGATGAATTAGAGATCGGTGCAAGTCAACGTACTGGAGAAGAGCAAAGTCAAAAAGAAGACCCTCTTGATTTTGCCCTTTGGAAAAAAGCAAAAAATGGAGAGATCTCTTGGGATTCCCCATGGGGCAAAGGACGTCCAGGCTGGCATATCGAGTGCTCTGTCATGGCAACAAAACATCTTGGTGATACAATTGATATCCATGGTGGTGGACAAGATTTAGAATTCCCACATCATGAAAATGAAATTGCACAAAGTGAAGCAAAAACAGGCAAGAAATTTGCCAATTATTGGATGCACAACGGCTTCGTGACAATCGGTGAAGAAGACCAAAAAATGAGTAAGTCGCTAGGCAACTTCATTACAGTACATGAACTGATCCAGACAGTTGATCCGCAAGTAATCCGTTTCTTCATGGCAACTACCCAATATCGTCGACCGATTCGTTACAGTGAGACGACAATGAAAGAAGCAGCGACGAACTTGCAACGGTTAAGAAATACGTTCGATAATGTTCAATTTCGTTTGCCAACGGCTATAGGACATTCAGAAGCAGATGCGCATCTTTTAATGGAATTAGACCAGATCGAGCAACGTTTCATTGAAGAAATGGATGATGACTTCAATTCAGCTAACGGAATCACTGTGGTATATGAATTAGCGAAATGGTTGAATACGTACTTAGAAAAGAGTGAAGTTTCTGCTGCAGTGTTAGAAAAAGGAAAAGCTTTATTTACACAATGGCTATCGATCTTTGGTATTTTATTTACCTCCGTTGAATTATTGGATGAAGAAATCGAACAGCTGATTGAAGAACGGACACAGGCAAGAAAAAATCGTGATTTTGCCCGTAGTGATGAAATCAGAGACTTATTAAAAGAAAAGGGGATCTTGCTTGATGATACACCGCAAGGGACTCGTTGGAGAAGAGAAGCATGAAAGATTATACACAATTAAATGGACTAGCCTTAGCTTATGTAGGCGATGCTATCTATGAAATCTATGTCAGAGATTACTTGGTCGAGCAAGGAGAAACCAAGCCCAATAAACTCCACCGCGCAGCTACAAGCTATGTTTCAGCGAATGCGCAAGCTTATTTGATCAAAAAAATGGTAGAAGAACAGTTGATGACGGCAGAAGAGGAAATCTACTACCGTAGAGGAAGAAATGCTAAAAGTCACACAAGTGCGAAAAATGCAGATATTGCTACTTATCGGATTGCGACAGGTTTTGAAGCGTTGATGGGGTATTTGCATTTAACAAAACAAACAGAACGAATGGAAGAATTGATTCGTTGGTGTATCCAGAAAGTCGGTGAAAAAAATGAGTAGAGAAAAAAACGAGCGTAACTACACAAAACGCAATAAAAAAAGTCAACAAAAGTCACCTAAATTTGTACAGAATAAAGCAAACAGACCTGAGTCAGTGATGAAATCAGCAGAAGAGGAACCACTAGAAGATAATTTTATTTTTGGGCATCATGCGTCGGTTGAAGCTTTGCAACAAGGACGTGGCAACAAGTTGTTCCTTCAAGAAGACGCTCGTGGAGAAAAAATCGATGAGCTAAAAACAATTGCTAGAGAGCAGTCAGTTCCAGTTAAATGGGTACCAAAGCAAAAATTGGATACTTTGAGTGATCATGGCGTACACCAAGGGATCGTTCTAGCCATCACACCTTATGAGTATCTTTCGCTGGATCAATTACTGATACAGGCAAAGGAGAAGACGGAAACACCGTTCTTCTTGATTTTAGATAGTATTGAAGATCCACATAATTTCGGATCTATATTACGAACAGCAGATGCTAGTGGAGTAGATGGAGTAATCATTCCAAAGCATCGTGCAGTAGGAATTACCCCTATCGTAACAAAAACCTCTACAGGGGCTGTCGAACACGTGCTAGTTGCCAGAGTGACAAATCTTGTTCAAACGGTCCAACAGCTCAAAGAAGAAGGATTCTGGGTATTTGGTACCGATATGGATGGAACAAACTTTCAAAAATGGAACGCGCAAGGTTCAATTGCATTAGTCATTGGTAATGAAGGACGTGGCATGAGTCCAGGTCTAAAAAAAGAGATGGACGAGCTATTGACGATCCCAATGATTGGACATGTACAAAGTTTGAATGCCAGTGTCGCAGCAGGTCTTTTGATGTACCAAGCTTTCTCCCAACGACAGGGGGAATAAGCGATGAAAAAACAGTTGTTGATCGTAGATGGATATAACATGATCGGATCTTGGCCTGAGTTAGTGGCACTAAAAAAACAAGATAAAATGGCGGATGCCAGAGAAGCGCTCCTTCACCGATTATCTAATTACGCAAAATATGAAGGAATCGAAGTAATTATTGTTTTTGATGCACAACTAGTTCCAGGTATCCAACAAAACTACAAAAAATATCAGCTAGAGGTAGTATTCACAAAAGAAGATGAAACTGCGGATAGCTATATCGAACGAATCGCAGGAAAACTGAACGATCGATTGACCCAAGTGACAGTTGCTACCAGCGACTTGGCAGAACAATGGATGATTTTTTCGCAAGGCGCTCTACGAACATCTGCATATGAGTTGTATAAAACGATCAAGAAAACGGAAAAAAATATAGCTCAAGACAATATAAATATGCGTTTTGTGGATTTTCGTCGGAACTCTCCTTGGAATGACGAACAATTAGCAAAACTGTCCCAAAAGTTAGACGATTTAATGCGAAAAGATAGATAACATTGTTATATAGCCAATTACTACATGAATTGATGATAAGATTCCTCCATAATCGAATGTATGGAGGAATTATTTTATGTCTGAGGAGTTATTGCATGCCGCACGTAACGGTGATGAGGAAGCATTTGCTACCCTGTATCAAAAATATTTTCCACTTTTATTGCGTTTAAAGAATATGTATTATTTACGGAATTACGTTTATGAAGATTGGGAACAAGAAGCAAGGATAGCTTTGTACCAAGCTTTGAAAACTTATGAAAATAACAAGGGAGTCAGTTTTGGGAGCTATTATAAAAGTATTATCAGCAATCAGATCTATTCATTATTGAGAAAGCAAAATGCGCTGAAACGCAGAGATCAAAAAGATGAGATTTCGATTGATCAAAAAATCGAGACGGAGGGTCCAGATTTTTTAGCTGAGATCACGATGCAAGAACCGTTAGCGGTTCAGCATTTGTTGCTGCATGAAGCGATTGAAGACTGCCACATCAAATTTTCAAAAAAGGAAGCAAAAATATTCTATTACTATATGCAGGGAGCAGATTTTACGGAAATGGCAGAAACGCTTTCTATGGATATCAAACAAGTAAAAAGTGCATATAGTCGAGTGAAATTTAAACTAAAACAACATTTAAGAAAATATAATGAGGAATAATTCATCAAATTATTAATGTTATTTTTATTTGTTTTTATTGCTTTTCTTTTTTTTGTATGGTAAACTTGAAAATTTTTAAAACGTGTGGTATACTGGTAAATGAGGTGAACTGTATGCCAACAACTTTAGCTACAATCAAAAAAGATTTAGAAGGTCGTATCGGCAGCCCAATCATGCTGGTTGCTCAGACAGGAAGAAAGCGTCAAACAGAACGCCGAGGCGTTTTAACAGAAACCTATCCTTCAGTATTCGTTGTTGATTTGGATCCTGAAGAAAATTCTTTTGAACGAGTATCGTATAGTTACTCTGATGTACTTACTCGAACAGTCGAAATCGAATTTTTAACTGAAGCAGTTTAAAAAGCAAGCGAGCCTAATGTCGTATCAGGTTCGTTTGCTTTTTTGTTGATAAATCGGTATGCTGATGAAAAAGCAAAGTCGGAGGTAGATCACATGAAGTATCACGTTAAACCATTTTCTGAGTTAAATACGGAAGAGTTTTATGCCATCGTCAAAGAGCGGATCGCTGTTTTTGTTGTTGAGCAAAACTGTCCATATCAAGAAGTCGATGAGATCGATGAACAAGCATGGCACACCTATTTTAAAGATGATGGTGGCAATATTTCAGCGTATACAAGGGTCTATGAAGCACAAGATGCTATTCATTTTGGGCGGGTATTAGTGAATAAGGAGCATCGTAAAGAAGGCTTGGGGCGAAAAATACTTCAACAAACGATCGCATTTATTCAAGAGAAGTATCCAAATCAGCCGATCGTTATTGGTGCACAAGTATACCTTCGTTCTTTTTATGAATCATTTGGATTCGAAGCAATCTCTGATGTTTACTTAGAAGATGACATCCCCCATATTGACATGAAGCTTGGATGATCGAGCATTTCGCAACCTAAAAAAAGGGGAACAGAAGTGGGTGTTTCTTCTCCCATCATTTATTCATGTTTAGAGACGGAAGCAAAAGTATTCCTTCCTTTTGCTTCCGTCTCTTTTTGTGCATTATACTTCTTTCTTTTCGTTGCTAGTATCTACAGCTGCTTGTGCTGTAGGATGCCCGTTGTTTTCTGCTGTTTGTTGAGCAAGTAAGTCGCGGATATCGCTAAGATAATCTTCCGCTGTTGGTGTTGCAGGAACTTCCTCTTCTTCTTTTGTAGAACGTAGATTTTTCGCATGATTTGCTGCTTTTACAACTAAGAATAAGATGAAGCCGGTAATGATAAATGTAATGATTGCACTGATGACGTCACCAAAAGCGAAGGTAACTCCTTTAGTAGGTGACCAGTCTAAAATAGACAACGCCCCCTCTAAATCAGATGTGCCAGTAATCATTGCTACTACCCAACCAACAAGGGGAGTAATCAATCCTTGCACGATCTGATTGACGATACTGGTAAATGCACTACCAATAACAACCCCGACAGCTAAATCTAATACGTCACCACGCATGATAAACTCTTTGAATTCTTTAATCATAATTTTCCTCCTCTCTTTTAATCTTAGTATAACGAAGAATAAAAAAATATAAAAACAACACGCATTTGTTGTAGAAGTCTTTAGTTAAAACACTTCTATGCTATACTATAAAGTGACTCTTAGGTGCTGAAAAAGAGATTGACAGCAGAGCGTGCATATCAAATAATGCGCTAAATAAATCATGCAGGGGAACGGACTGCAAAAAAGGGGACTTTATTATGACATATCAACTAGCAGAGGGTGTCAACCTCCATGTGCTGCAAACAAAACAATATAAAACGGTTCGTATCTTTGTTCGATTCACAACACGTTTAGCAAAAGAAACCTTGACCAAACGCTCACTTTTGAGTAGCTTATTGGAAACAAACAGTCTGAATTATCCAGATCAAACACAACTCAGTGCCAAACTAGCAGATCTTTATGGAGCTAGCTTTGGATTATCTGTGAGAAAAAAAGGTAATCTTCACTGGCTGAATGCTGGAATCAGTTTCGTCAACGGCAAGTATGTGAATGATTCCGAAATTTTCAATGAAGCAGTGGATTTTCTAAAAGAAGTACTGTTTTATCCAAATATCAAGGAACAAAAATTCGATCAATTGACATTTGATCTGGAAAAAAACAATTTAAAACTTTATCTAGAAAGTCTGAACGAAGACAAACAAACCATGGCCTCACTGGCTCTGCAAGAATTGTACTTTGAACAGTCTGATGCTCAAAAAATCCCGAGTTTTGGGACAATTGAAGATCTAGAAGAATTGTCTGCGGAAAGTTTGGCAACTTATTACCAAGAAATGATAGCAAACGATCAAGTCGATATCTTTGTCGTCGGGGATGTTTCGGAAGAGGAAGTTAAAGTAGCGTTAGATAAATTACCTTTCACAGGTAGAACTTACGCACATCCAGAGATTTATTACACTCAGCCAAAATTAAACATTATCAAGGAACGACAAATCCAAGAGCCTGTCTTACAGGCAAAACTAAATCTTGCTTATCAAACGGACATTTATTACGACCAACCAGAGCGCTTTTCGTTGATGGTGTTCAATGGCTTATTTGGTGGATTTCCCCACTCTAAGCTATTCATGAATGTTCGAGAAAAAGAAAGTTTAGCTTACTATGCTTCAAGCAGTGTCGACACTTTTCGTGGATTTATGAGTGTACAAACAGGGATCGATGGAAAAAACCGCAATCAAGTGTTACGTTTGATCCATGAACAACTAGAAAGTTTACGCAATGGTGAGGTAACGGAGCTTGAATTAGCCCAAACGAAAGCCATGCTAAGAAATCAATACTTATTGTCCCTCGATGCACCACAGGCTACGATCGAAACAGCTTATTTAGATAATTGGTTACCAGAAACACAATTGACAGATGATGAATGGTTGAGCCGAATGGAAGACGTGACAATCCATGATATCCAAAACGTTGCGCAAAAAATCGAATTGCAAGCTATATTCTTTTTGGATGGAGGAATGACAAATGAATAAAACTGAATACTCTAAAATCAATGAAACACTCTATCATGAGGTACTACCTAATGGTTTGACTGTTTATTTATTACCGAAAAAAGAGTACCACAAGACCTATGGCCTATTTAGTACGAATTATGGCTCGATCGACAATGAATTTGTTCCATATGGCAAGTCAGAGAAAATAAAAGTTCCTGATGGGATCGCTCACTTCTTAGAACATAAATTATTTGAAAAAGAAGATGGCGATGTCTTTCAACTATTTGGACAACAAGGAGCTTCTGCGAATGCTTTTACAAGCTTTACAAAAACGAGCTATTTGTTTTCAACGACTGATCAGGTGGAAAAAAATCTCACTACTTTATTAGATTTCGTTCAAGCACCGTATTTTACGGAAGAAACAGTCAATAAAGAAAAAGGGATCATTGGCCAAGAAATCCAAATGTATGAAGATGATCCAAATTGGCGTTTGTTTTTTGGGATTTTGAATAATCTTTATCCTAATCATCCATTGCACATTGATATTGCAGGTACGGTAGAAAGTATCGATAAAATTTCAGCTGATGATCTGTATACTTGTTACCATACATTTTATCAACCAAGTAACATGGTCTTATTTGTTGTGGGAAATTTAGAACCAGAACAGTTGATGTCAGTTATCCGAACGAATCAATCAGCAAAAGATTTCCCACCAGCACAACCGATCCAACGGTATTTTCCTGAGAATACACACGAGATCATTGCAAAAAGTGAGCTAGAAGCAGCTGTGAATCGAAATAAATTTGTTTTAGGAATAAAAGGGTTAGATATTTTGCCACAAGAAGGAAGCAAATTGCTTCGGTATAAAACAGCTATCAACTTGTTATTCCAACTTTTATTAGGAAATACTTCACAAAATTATTTGAAAATGTACAATGAAGGACTGATCGACGACAGCTTTGGTTTTGAATTCACGTTGGATCGCGAATTCCATTTTGCCGATTTTAGCGGAGATACAGATCAACCAGAAGAAGCGGCGAAACAAGTCAAACAACTTATTCTAAACTTCGAGAATGATCCAGAAATTACTACAGAAAACTTAACACTGCTTAAGAAGAAAATGCTGGGACAATATTTCCAATCATTGAATTCAATCGAGTATATTGCCAATCAATTCACGCAAAGTCTATTTGGAGAGCAAACGCTATTTGATCTACCTCAAATCATTGACTCCATTCAATTGGAAGATGTCCTACAGGTTGGTCGAACATTCATCAATAATGAAGCATTTAGTGAGTTTTACATGCAACCAAAGAAAAACTAGGGAAAGTTAAAAAATTTCCCATCTAACTCTTAAATTTCACTATAGAGTTAGGTGAAAGCTACCCTAGAATTGTCTGATTTGTGGTATTCTTTAGATAGATAGCCCAATCAGATGATTTCTATAGGGCAATAAGTCCTTGCTATTCTTTTGTTAGAATGGCAGACAACCAGTTTTTAAGGGACAACTGATTTGTAGAACTGGTTAGAATAAAAAGACTGGAGAAGATGAACGAGTGGCTTTTGAAACCATCGGGGAAAAATTAAGGCAAGCCCGCTTAAATAAAAAAATATCTTTAGATGAATTACAACAAATTACTAAAATCCAAAAACGCTACCTAGAAGCAATCGACAATGATGATTTTGATCAATTGCCTGGGAAGTTTTATGTTCGTGCATTTATTCGACAGTATGCCGAGGCAGTAGGAGAAGACGGGGATCATTTAGTTGATGTATTTGATGGAAAAAGCAAACTATCAGCTGGAACGATCGTCGAGCGTCCAGAACCTGAAACAGTAAATGGATCTAGAAAAGCAATGCATCAAGAAGAATCACACCCTAGTAAATTTTGGACAAGTCTGCCGGTCATTTTATTGGGATTGGTCGCGTTAGCAATCATTGTAGTTGTTGGGTATATGACATGGCAAGATCGCCAAGCAGATCCTATCATTGGAGGAAGTGCTTCTTCTGTGACTGTGGACGGTTCAGTAGAACAAACCGTATCGTCTACGAAAGAAAGTACTCAAGATTCTTCAACAGTTGAATCAACCACTGAGTCAACGGTTGAAGAGAAAAAAATGGCTATTACAGCTGGACAAGATACAGGAAGTGCTATTGCAGTATCCATTACCGATGCTACTAAGCCTGTGACGCTTGAATTCACCGCAGCAAATCGAGTGTGGATTGGCGTGATGGTGGACAATGCGTATGTTTATCAAGGCACACTAGCAGCGAATGAAACGCAAAGCACACAGTTGCCAGAAACGGCCACGAACGTGACGATCACATTAGGGGCAGCAAGTAATGCCACGATCAAAGCTAATGGCGAAATCGTACCTGTCAATCCGGGAGAGAATAACCGGAGTCCAAAAAATGTCACCCTCGCTTTGCAATATAAGGAATAGGTTTCAGAACTGTTCTTGATAGATGGTGGCATGAAAACAGTAAAGTGAACAAAGACTTTAGAAATGAGAGCGATTCACGATAGGTGTTTCTCAAATTTTTGAGAATTCGGTTCATTTTTTCGAAGCAATTGTTTCTACCGCGTACTCAAATTTAGAGGATGAGATAAAAGTGATTTTTACTTTTGTTTCATCCTTTTTTGTCGGATAATCTGAACTGCTTTTTCACAACCTTATCCCCGGTGTTCAAAGACTTGCATCTTCAACAATAAGCCTAAACAGATGAAAAACATGAAAAGCTGTTTTTCTCTGTTCATTCTTATTGCTTGATGCAGATCAGCCTTTTCACAACCTTACCCACGGTGTTCAAAAGCCAACTCCTTGAAATAAGTCTTAATTTTTCAAAACATGGAGAACTTTTTCGAAAAATTCATTCTTATTGTCAGCGGAGCTGAACGGCTTTTTCACAACCTTCTATAAAAACTAAACAATATCGGTGGAAAGTTTAGATAGAGTCACGTAGAATAGGGAGGAAAGGAGTCGATACTGTGAATTTACCAAATAAATTAACTGTAATTAGAATTTGTATGATCCCGATTTTTATTTTAGTTGTCGGATTGCCATTGGATTGGGGGCAATTAACTGTAGGAGATACCACACTTGAGGTGACTCAATTGGTAGGAGCAATTATTTTTGCGATTGCTAGTATCACGGATTGGTTGGATGGTAAAATTGCTCGTGCACGTGGTTTAGTAACGAACTTTGGGAAATTTGCTGATCCTTTAGCTGATAAGATGTTGGTAATGACGGCATTTATCATGTTAGTTGGTCAAGGAAAAGCACCAGGGTGGGTCATCGCGATCATCGTGTGTCGTGAACTGGCTGTAACAGGATTGCGCCTACTATTGGTCGAACATGGGGAAGTCATGGCAGCTGCGTGGCCTGGAAAAGTAAAAACAGCTACACAAATGGTTGCGATTATTTTGTTATTCATCAATAACATTCCATTTAATCTAATCGGTCTTCCAGTTGATCAAATCATGTTATATGCTTGTTTAGTCTTTACCATCTATTCAGGAGTCGACTATTTTGCCAAAAATAGTGGCGTATTTAAAGGATCGATGTAATCGAAAACAGCAGTTAGTTTCCCTGAGAAAACACTGTTTAGCAACAAAAAAACCGAAAATCCTCGAAAAAGCTTACCTCGAGGATTTTCGGTTTTTTTGTTGGTTGGAGAGAGTTAAAGTATAAAAATGATACGCATGATTGAAAGAAAAGACAGAAAATCTTTCTTAGTAAAGAAGAATGAGTCGAAAATTTTTTACTGTATTTGTGAAGGGAGAATGAGCAAATAATCAAAGAACCTTTTGACAAATAGCGTATACTATTTAAGTAGGGATTACTACAAGCGAATAGACATGCAAACAGTTAAAGTTAAGGAAGCGATCAAGATGAAATCAGAAATTATTGCCGTAGGAACAGAGCTTTTATTAGGGAAAGTTGTCAATACCAACGCGACATTTTTATCAGAACAATTAGCAGACCTTGGAATCGACGTCTATTATCAAACAGTTGTGGGAGATAATCCTACACGTTTAGAAGAGTTGATTCAGTTAGCAGAAACGAGAAGTGAATTGATCATTTTGTGTGGTGGATTAGGACCGACAGAAGATGATCTAACAAAAGAAGTGACAGCGAAGCATCTTGGTAGAGAACTAATTCAAAATACAGAAGGATATAAAAAATTATTGACCTTTTTTGAAACAACGAAACGAAAGATGACAGAAAACAATTTGCAACAATCACAAATCATCGAAGGGGGAATCCCATTACCCAATCGTACTGGTCTAGCCTTGGGTACATTTTTCCAAACAGAAGATCATGTGTATATCTTACTACCTGGTCCGCCAAGTGAATTAAAACCAATGTTCATCGAACAAGCGCGTCCGCTATTGGAAGAAAAATTTCCATCAAAAGAAAAATTGATTTCAAAAGTGCTAAGGTTTTATGGTATTGGTGAGTCACGTCTAGTAACAGAATTAAAAGATTTAATCGAAACACAGATCAATCCAACGATCGCACCTTATGCAAAACCTAATGAGGTCACTTTGCGATTAACTGTAAAAACAAAGGATGTACATGCAGGAAATCAAGCATTACTAGCTTTAGAAGAAAGAATCCAAGAACGAGTTGGCGAGTATTTTTATGGCTACGGGGATGACAATTCTCTGCCAAAAGTTGTCGTGGATCTCTTAAAAGAAAGGAACCAAACGATCACTGCGGCGGAAAGTTTGACCGCAGGAGCTTTTCAAGCTGCATTAGGAGATATCCCAGGTGTATCTGCAGTCTTTCCTGGTGGTTTTACGACGTATTCGTTAGAAACAAAAGCAAATTTTTTAACGATTGATCGCCACTTTTTAGAAAAATATGGGACAGTTAGTCAAGAATGTGCGGAGCAAATGGCTCTTCAAGCAAGAAAACTAGCAGGAACAGATTACGGGATTTCTTTCACTGGAGTAGCTGGGCCAGATGAACTCGAAGGACAGCCTGTTGGGACGGTTTGGATTGCATTAGTATATGGGGACGAAGCAGTCATTTCACAGAAATATCGATTCACGAGAGACCGCGCAGCAATCCGACACAGCGCCGTAATGCAAGGATTTGATCTGTTAAGAAGACAAGTATTAAGAAAAAAATAAATGCGAATATTTGTTCGGTTTTTGCTTGCTTTTTGATAATAAAAACGATATGATTAGCTTAATGAATGTTGCACTGATTTGTGAAAATAAGGAGGATTATCGTATTGGCAGATGATCGTAAAGCAGCGTTAGAAGCTGCGTTGAAAAAAATTGAAAAGAACTATGGTAAGGGTTCGATCATGAAGTTAGGCGAAAAGATCGACCAACAGATTTCTACCATCCCAAGTGGTTCACTTGCACTAGATGTTGCATTGGGAGTTGGTGGCTATCCTCGAGGCCGAATCATTGAAGTCTATGGACCAGAAAGTTCAGGTAAGACCACAGTTGCCTTACATGCAATTGCTGAAGTACAAAGAAATGGTGGCACAGCAGCGTTTATTGATGCTGAACATGCCTTAGATCCACAATATGCCCAAAAATTAGGCGTAAATATCGATGAATTACTTCTTTCTCAACCTGATACTGGTGAACAGGGATTAGAAATCGCTGATGCTTTAGTATCAAGTGGTGCGGTTGACATCGTTGTTGTCGATTCTGTAGCAGCTTTGGTTCCTCGTGCAGAAATTGATGGTGAAATGGGTGACTCTCACGTGGGGTTACAAGCTCGTCTAATGTCTCAAGCATTACGTAAATTGTCAGGATCGATCAATAAAACAAAAACAATTGCAATCTTTATCAACCAAATCCGTGAAAAAGTCGGCGTGATGTTTGGTAATCCTGAAATCACACCAGGGGGACGTGCGTTGAAATTCTACGCAACGATCCGTTTAGAAGTCCGTCGTGCGGAACAGTTAAAACAAGGAACAGATATTGTTGGTAACCGTACAAAGATCAAAGTTGTTAAAAACAAAGTTGCGCCACCATTCAAAATCGCTGAAGTGGATGTCATGTACGGTCAAGGTATTTCTCAAGAAGGAGAACTACTGGATATGGCTGTTGAAAAAGACATCGTTGATAAGAGCGGAGCTTGGTACTCTTATAAAGAAGACCGTATCGGGCAAGGACGCGAAAATGCAAAGATCTATATGGCAAATCATCCAGAAATGATGGCAGAAGTTTCTGCATTGGTACGTGTGGCTTATGGTATCGGCGAAGAAGTCGAAGTACCAGAAGAATCACAGGCAGAACTACCATTAGAAGAATAATTGAATCAAGAAACAACAGGTAAACGAGTAGATGACTTGTTTGCCTGTTTTTTTATCTTTAAACCACTAATTTTCGTGTAGCGATGGGTGCAAGCCGAATATTTTTTTAACGTTCCTTATTCTGGATATTTTTGATGACAAGTTTTATAAAAACACTATAATCATATGCAAAACGTCCCTTTAACGAAAAAACAGTGAACCGTTTCCTTACGTATTTAAAGTTGACACTGTGGGGTACAAACATTAGAATAAACTTGTGTACATTTTTGTACACATATGCGAGAAGCATATTGACAAGTTTAGAATACTTTATCATAGAAGTTGTACAGATGATAAAAATGAAAAAGATAGTATGGAGGTGGATTTTATGGTATTCAACATTCTCCTCGCTATCATCGGTTTAATTGTCGGTCTTGGTTTAGGGTTTATGGTTGCGAAGTCACGTCACGAGAAAGAAATTGCTGGTGCACAATCATCAGCAGCTGGAATTATCGATAGTGCAAAGAAAGAAGCAGAAACTCTAAAAAAAGAAGCATTGTTAGAAGCTAAGGAAGAAAATCAGAAATATCGTTCTGAAGTTGAAAGTGAGCTGAGAGAAAGCAAATTAGAATTAAAATCTCAAGAAAATCGATTGATTCAACGCGAACAAACATTGAATCGAAAAGATGACTCGTTGGAAAAACGTGAGAACTCACTTGAAAGTAAAGAAGAAGCACTTAGTTCAAAACAGCAATTAATTGAAGAGCGAGAAAAAGACGTTGAAAAATTGGTTGAAGATCAACAAAAAGAATTAGAAAAAATTGCTGGTTTATCGAAAGAAGATGCAAAAGAAGTCATCATGAAGTCAACCGAAGAAGAGTTGAATCATGAATTAACTCTAATGGTAAAAGAATCTGAACAGCGAGCAAAAGAAGAAGCTGATCGTAAAGCGAAAAATCTTTTGTCATTAGCAATCCAACGCTGTGCAGCAGACCAAGTATCTGAAACGACAGTATCTGTTGTCACATTACCAAACGATGAGATGAAGGGCCGAATCATTGGTCGTGAAGGTCGAAACATTCGAACACTGGAAACATTGACAGGAATCGATTTGATCATCGACGATACCCCAGAAGCAGTTGTACTGTCTGGCTTTGATCCGATCCGTCGCGAAATCGCACGAATGACCTTGGAAAAACTGATCCAAGATGGCCGAATCCATCCAGCACGCATTGAAGAAATGGTCGAAAAATCGCGTAAAGAAATGGATGAACGAATCCGTGAATACGGAGAAGAAGCCGCATTTGAAGTTGGAGCGCATACGTTGCATCCTGATCTGATCAAGATCATGGGACGTCTACATTTCCGAACAAGTTATGGACAGAATGTATTGAAACATTCCGTTGAAGTAGCAAAACTTTCTGGTATCTTAGCTGCTGAACTAGGCGAAGATATCCAATTAGCTAAACGTGCGGGCTTGCTTCATGATATTGGTAAAGCCTTGGATCACGAAATTGAAGGATCACACGTTGAGATCGGTGCTGAATTAGCAGCGAAATACAAAGAAAATCCAGTAGTGATCAATGCGATTGCATCACATCATGGCGACGTTGAAGCAACATCAGTCATCTCTGTATTAGTAGCTGCAGCTGATGCCTTGTCAGCCGCTCGTCCAGGAGCACGCAGTGAATCACTAGAAAACTATATCCGTCGTTTGAGAAGCCTAGAAAACATCTCCAATAGTTTTGCAGGAGTTGAATCAAGCTTTGCTGTCCAAGCAGGACGTGAAGTTCGGGTAATGGTCAAACCGGATGAAATTTCTGATCTAGATGCTGTTCGTTTGGTTCGTGATATCAGAAAACGGATTGAAGATGAACTAGATTATCCGGGACATATTAAAGTAATCGTCATCCGTGAAACACGGGCAACAGATTATGCAAAATAAAAAAGCGATGCAAGTTGAGGCTTGCATCGTTTTTTTATTTATCTAACATTTCAAGGTCTTTTTCGATCGTTGTATTGATGCCTTTGATGATGGCAGGAATAAATCCGGCTTCTTCTAAAGCAACTACACCAGCAACCGTTGTTCCACCTGGTGAGGATACTTGGTCAACTAGTTCCCAAGGATTCTCATCATTAGCGAGAAATTTTTGGCAAGAACCCATAATTGCTTTAGCTGCGATTTCTGTTGCCATTTTTTTTGGTAAGCCATTTAGTACTCCCGCACGTCCCATAGCATCGATCAGCATATAGATAAAGGCAGGGGAACTTCCAGCTAGTCCGATAAATGTGCTGAAATCATCTTCTGCTAATTGATAGACACTACCAATTGCTTCGAAAATATCAGTTGCCTGTTTCAACTCGCTATCTGTCACAGTACGGCTTTTACAAATTGCTGAAACTCCCGCACCAACGCTAACGTTGACATTTGGCATGACCCGGATGATTTTAGCATCAGGGTTATTTAATGATTCTGTTAAATCGCTGATCGCTTTTCCTGAGGCAATCGAAATGAATAAACGTTTTTTACTATAACTTCGCAAATCTTTCAGTACTTGGTCGATGATCTTAGGTTTGACAGCTAGAAGAATCGTTTCGACTTGTTCTGCGACTTCTTGATTGCTTTTACAAGCAGTCACACCTATTTTATCAGCAAAGCGTTTGGCATTTTCGTAATGACCACTAGAAACGAAGATGTTTTCTTTTGCAACAGTCCCTTTTTCGAGCAATCCATTGATGATTGCTTGAGCCATGTTTCCTGTTCCGATAAACCCGATTTTCATGATATCCTCTCCTTTATTTTTAGCATATCTTTCTTTTGGATGAAGGGCAAGTAAAGAATCATGAAAATTATGTTTAGAAATAGAAGAGAGATTCCTATACAAAAGTGGAAAAAATAGGATAAATAGGCTAACATTAATTCATAGAACGAAAGTAATCGAGTTAGGAAGGGTAAAATGTGAAAAATAAACGACACTTGATGCTTCAATGGATCAAAGATCACAGTCTGGTTTTGAAATTGATTTTTTTTGGATCAGTTCTGGTATTTGTAGCAAATCAAGTAGCTAATATTGCGCATGGCATGAGTTGGCAAGATATTTGGCAAACGATGGGACAACAAAATCATTTCACCCTTGCGTTAATGATCCTTATAGGGTTGATTGGGGTTCTTCCAATGCTGCTGTATGATTGGGTGACGATTCGTGTACTTGAAAAGCAAGGAAAGCCCAAAATGAAGCGACAGGATTTTTTCTTGGCTGCTTTTATTACGAATACGATCAATAATCTAGCTGGTTTTGGCGGGATTGTTGGTGCTAGTCTTCGAGCTAGTTTTTATGGGAAAGATACAAATCGTAAGAGGGTACTTGCAACGGTTTCTAAAGTAGCCTTATTCATGCTGACAGGGTTATCTATCTGGTCCTTTATTACTTTTTTTGATGTGTTTGTTCTTCAAGAATCAACTATTTTTAGAGGGTACTGGATCTGGTTATTGGGTGGAAGTTTTGTGGCACCAGCTATTTTTTTCTTTGCCTATTTAAAAAGAAAAACGCTGTTTGCGGAATTTTATCCTAAAGGCTTGTTGGGTTTGTTGATTGCCTCTTTTGGACAATGGACAGGCGCGCTGTTCGTGTTCTTGCTGATTGGTAGACTGATGAAGGTCGACATCTCCCTCTTTTCTATCTATCCAATGTTTATCATCGCCACGTTGATCGGTATGTTGACAATGGTCCCTGGTGGTATGGGAACCTTCGATGTGCTGATGATCCTAGGGATGAGTCAGTTATCTGTACGACAGGATATTGCTGTAGTATGGTTACTTTATTATCGCTTATTTTATTATGTGATCCCTTTTGCAATAGGGATTTTATTGTTCCTTACACAAACCGGGGTCAAAGTAAACCGTTTCTTGGATAATATCCCGCGACTGGTGTTTCAAAAACTGGCGCATCTTGTCTTAGTAAGTGCTGTTTATTTTGCGGGTATCATGATGGTTTTATTGTCCACGATCACGAATCTTTCAACGATTAGTCGGCTATTCCAATTTTTATTGCCATTTTCATTTAACTTTTTAGATCAGATGCTGAATCTGTTAGTGGGTTTCTTATTATTAGGATTGGCACGGGCATTAGCGATGAAAGTAAAGAAGGCATTTTTACCAACGATCGCGTTACTTGTTTTTGGCATTATCAACACGGTGACACGAACATTGTCATGGCAATTGATTGTAGTATATCTCTTGATATTGTTAGTTGTCTGGTTATCCAGAAAAGAATTTTATCGCCAAAAATTTGTCTATTCTTGGGGAGCTATCGTTTTTGATGCTTGTCTATTTGGTTTTTTGTTTATCGTTTATGCGATTGCCGGCTATCATAGTGGCAGTTTCTGGGTAGGGCGGTTGACGGCAAATCACTTTATCCTGTTTCCGTCCGATGATGTTTGGTTTTCTGGATTGATAGGTCTAGGTATCTCTTTGTTGGCACTAGTCGCTTTATATCAGTATTTAGCAACTACGCCGAAGAAATTAGGAGAGAACTTGCAAATCGAGCGATTGGAAAAGCTTTTGACGCGTTATGGTGGGACAGCAGCAAGTCACTATTTGCGATTGCCTGGCTACACTTATTTTTATTACCAAAAACATCATGAAGACCAAGTCGTCTTTGGGTTTCAAATCAAAGGAAACAAATGCTTTATATTAGGCGACCCAATCGGGAATCCTGAGATGTTACGTGAAGCAACAGCAGAATTTATGAAAAAAGCCGATTGTTTAGGGTATCAATTAGCGTTTTATAAAGTATCCGAAAAATATGTCGTGACTCTCCATGAAGTTGGTTTTCATTTTACAAAAGTTGGTGAAGCAGGGATTGCTGATCTAACAGCTGAGGAAGTTCCTTGGATCAACCAACAATTGGAATACCAAAAACTGAATAACGAGGGATATCATTTTACCTGGTATGATCAGTTGCCAGAAGAGTTACTTTTAGCAGTAAGTGAAGTTTCTAGAGAGTGGTTACAGGGAGCACGAGAAAAACATTATTCAGTGGGACGATTTGATACCGCCTATCTTTTATCCAGCGGGGTAGGAATCGTACGCAAAGAGCAGAAGATCGTTGGTTTCATCACAGCACAACCAATAACAAACGAGCAAGCGGGTTATGATTTGTTGCGGACGTTACCAGATGAGCCTGTTGAACTGGCGGATTATTTATTGGCGAATCTATTTGTGGTCTATCAAGAAAAAGGATATTTGGAAGCAAATCTAGGATTGGCACCTCTTGCAAAGGTGGGTGAAACAGATTTTTCTTTTGTACAAGAAAAAGTCATGCACATTGTCTATAATTACGGGAATTTCTTTTATTCCTTTCAATCTGCGTATGAAGAAAAATTGCGTTACGTAACCAGATGGGAAGGACGTTATTTTGCTTACATGAAAGGAAGTAGTTTTGTGTTTGCCACTATGCAATTGTTTATCCTTATCGGTAAAGGAAAAGAAAAAACACCAAGTTTTGCCGAAGAAGTACTCACAGAATTATAGAGCAAGAAAAAGAACTGGGATAAGAAGACAAAAAGCTATTCCAGTTTTTTTCTTTATTATTGAATAAAAGCGATCATGCAAGTCCGTGAATGCATTGGGGGAAGCTATACTTTTATTTTTCCCTGTGATAGAATACTTGCGACTTAGACTTTTTGAACGGGTGAGAGGGATGGAACTGATTGAGAAAGCACCAGCTAAGATAAACTTAGGCTTGGATGTGTTGTATAAGCGCCCTGATGGTTACCATGAACTGGAGATGGTCATGTCGAGTGTTGATTTGGCAGATCATTTGTTCTTTGAAGAAATACCAGAAGATAAGATCATCGTGGAAACAAACAAAGCGTTTTTACCAGTAGACCAGCGTAATAATGTATATCAAGCTGCTTTGTTGTTGAAAAATAAGTATCAGGTAAATAGAGGCGTCAAGATTTTTGTTAAAAAGAATATCCCAGTTGCAGCAGGACTTGGTGGGGGAAGTACTGATTGTGCAGCAACTTTAAGAGGAATCAACAAACTTTGGAATTTAGGCTGCTCTTTGGAAGAGTTGGCGAGTATCGGGCTTGAAGTTGGGACAGATGTTCCATATTGTGTTTATGGGAGCACTTCTTTTGTTAGTGGTAAAGGAGAAAAAATAAACATTTTATCCCCTATGCCACCATGCTGGGTCGTGTTAGTTAAACCAAGAATGAGCGTTTCAACGCGAACAGTCTTCAAAGAGGTGGATGCGCAACAACTCAAACATCAAGATATTGAGGGATTAGTAGAGGCTATCCAACAGCAAGATTATCAAAAGATGATTGCTAAAATGGGCAACAGCTTGGAAGACGTCACAGGCAGACGACATCCAATCATTCATCAAATCAAAGAACGAATGTTGAAATATGGTGCTGATGCAGCTTTGATGAGTGGTAGTGGACCAACTGTTTTTGCATTGTGTCAACATTATTCACGGGCTCAAAGAGTTTATAATGGCTTAAAAGGTTTTTGTGATGAAGTATATTTAGTTCGTACATTATGATCAAGAGTGATGTGTAGGAAAAGGCGTTTAGAATAAGCAATTGAATAAGAGATGCTGTTTATTCGGTGGGATGTAGATGGAATGTGAGGCTCATATTTGCTTCGCATTAAGAATTTCTTTTCTTCAAGGCAGTCTCTTTTTATGGGCAGTTTGGTTATTGAATGGGTATGAATCATTTTGTTTTGGGAAGTTGGAACAGATGGATGTTCCACTTCCACTTTTTTTGTGTTCAAGGAAAAAACGACGCAAAACGTTTCTCTAAGTCACTTGATATGAATGTAGCATCATTTATTTTCCGTTTTGAAAACAAATTTGACCGCTAAATCAGAAATTGGAGTATTTCTATTGACTCAGTTTTTTTATTCTGATAAATTAAATTCCGTCGACAAATCGTAATTTTACGATTTGTTTTTTATGAAAGGAGAATATAATGAAAAAATATCTTTTAGGTGTTGCCTTGGCAACGGGATTATTGTTACTAGCTGCTTGTGGAAATACAGCCCAAGATACTTCGAAAAAAGATGAATTAACAGTTGTCACTACTTTTTACCCAATGTACGATTTTACTAAAGAAGTAGTGGGTGATGAAGGAAACGTGAAATTGTTGATACCAGCAGGGACTGAACCACACGATTTTGAACCGAGTGCAAAGGAGCAGGCAGAGATTTCTGATGCAGATGTTTTTGTCTATAACAGTTCAGATATGGAATTTTTTGTTGATTCATTAAAAGATTCTGTTGATACAGATAAAACATTGATGATCGAGGCAGCAAAAGGAATTGATCGCTTAGACACGAAGGAAGAAGAACATGAGCATGAAGGGGAAACCTCAGATAGTCATTCTCATGAATATGATCCGCATGTTTGGCTAGATCCCGTTTTAGCAATCAAAGAAGTACAAACGATTGCTTCTGACCTAGGGAAAAAGTACCCAGATAAAAAAGAAATATTTGATAAGAATGCAGCTGCGTATATCAAAAAATTAGAAGCATTGGATCAAAAATACAATGATGAATTAAAAGGTGCTGCGAACCGCACGTTCGTCACGCAACATGCTGCATTTGCTTACTTAGCAAACCAATATGGTCTGACACAAGTAGCAATCTCAGGCGTTTCACCAGATCAAGAACCTACGCCAAGCCGTTTAGCTGAACTGAAAGATTTTGTGAAGAAAGAAAATATCAAAGTGATCTACTTTGAAGAAAATGCTTCTTCTAAAGTTGCAGAAACGTTATCTAGTGAAACAGGTGTGAAATTAGAGGTATTGAATCCGCTAGAAAGTTTGACGAATGAGCAAATCAAAGCGGGAGAAAACTATATTTCTGTGATGGAAAAGAATCTAGATGCATTGAAAGAAAGTATAAAATAAGAACGGAGGTATTTCGCGTGCATTATATCGAAATATCCGATTTAACTTTTTACTATGATGATGAGCCAGTGTTAGAAGATGTTTCTTACTACGTCGATGCCGGTGAATTTGTCATTTTAACAGGAGAAAATGGTGCAGCAAAATCAACGCTGATCAAAGCGTCTTTGGGGTTGTTGAAGCCATCAAAAGGAACGATAAAGATCGCTGAAAAGAATCAAGAAGGAAAAAAATTAAGTGTTGGCTATATTCCCCAGCAGGTTGCTTCTTTCAATGCCGGATTTCCTAGTACGGTAATTGAATTAGTGAGGTCTGGCCGCTATCCAAGAGGTCGCTGGTTCAAACGTCTTTCTGAAAAAGACCATCAACATGTCAAAAGAGCTTTGGAATCAGTAGGGATGTGGGACATGCGTCATCGGCGTATCGGCGAATTATCTGGTGGACAAAAACAGCGGATCAGTTTGGCTCGGATCTTTGCGACAGATCCTGATTTGTTCATTTTAGATGAGCCGACAACAGGGATGGATGAAGAGTCTCGGAATGAATTTTATCATTTGCTTCGCCATAGTGCGCATGATCATGGAAAATCTGTTCTGATGATTACGCACGATCATGAAGATATCAAACAGTATGCTGATCGTCAGATCCGTTTGGTAAGAAAGGAGGATTCTCCATGGCGTTGCTTTCATATGAATTCATGAGAAGAGCCTTTTTAGCGGCTATCTTTATTGCTGGAATCGCACCTATGTTGGGGGTATTCCTAGTGATAAGAAGGCAATCGCTAATGGCTGATACACTTTCCCATGTATCACTAGCTGGGGTGGCATTAGGATTCTTTTTGAATATCAATCCAACGATGACTACGATGCTTGTTGTTGTTTTAGCAGCTATCATTTTGGAATACTTGCGTACGATCTACCGCACTTATTCAGAGATATCGATCGCGATACTCATGGCAGGGGGCTTGGCTCTTGCATTGGTACTGATGAATCTCAGTGGTGGAAACTCAGCGACGAGTATCCAGTCCTACTTATTTGGTTCGATCGTAACCATCACATGGGAACAAGTCATTTTCTTAGGGATACTGTTCGTAGTTATCGGAGTATTATTTTTCTTATTCAAACGCCCAATGTACGTTTTGACATTTGACGAAGACACTGCCCATGTCGATGGATTGCCTGTTCACTGGATGTCCATGGTGTTCAATGTGATCACAGGTGTTGCAATCGCCGTGATGATTCCGATTGCGGGGGCGCTGTTGATCTCTGCAATCATGGTATTGCCAGCAGCAATCGGAATGCGATTAGGTAAAAGTTTTAATGTAGTCATCGCGATCAGTATCCTTGTTGGGTTTATCGGGATGCTTTCAGGTCTAACCAGTTCGTTTTATTTAGACACCCCCCCAGGAGCGACAATCACTTTAGTCTTTATCGTTTTATTCCTGCTGGTGAATTTGATCAAACGATTGCTTGTAGCATTTAAACGTAAAAGTAGATAAATATTAAAAAGAAAAGGCAGTGAAAACGAAAAATTTTCATCGCCTTTTCTTTTTTTTAGATAAATACCGAACTATTTTCTTATTTTTTTATAAAATGCTCGAATTTTTGAGTAAAAACTTATATAATGTAAAACGATAAAATTTTTTGAAAAAGGAGCTGGAATATGTGAAAGTACGTCGCAGTGAACGACTTGTTGATATGACTCAGTATTTATTAGAACATCCACACGAATTAATTTCGTTAACAAGTTTTGCCGAACGTTACGAATCTGCTAAATCATCGATTAGTGAAGATCTAGCAATCATTAAGAAGACATTCAGAGAAAGAGGCTATGGTATATTAGAAACCATCCCAGGAGCAGCTGGAGGAGTGTTATTCATACCAGAAATCTCTTATGAGGAAGCCAAAAAATATGTTGAGTCACTAGCTGAACGTTTGTCAGAACAAGATCGTTTATTGCCTGGCGGTTATGTTTATTTATCTGATTTATTAGGTGAACCCGAATTATTGCGCCAAGTGGGTAAAATCATTGCTTCAAAATATTTAGGTGAAAAAATCGATGCAGTGATGACCGTAGCAACGAAAGGCGTGCCGATTGCACAAGCCGTTTCTTATTATTTGAACGCACCGTTTGTCATCGTTCGTCGTGATTCAAAAATCACTGAAGGATCGACTGTCAGCGTCAATTATGTTTCTGGTTCATCTGAAAGAATCGAAAAAATGGAACTTTCAAAAAGAAGTCTTAAGAGAGGTTCACGTGTGCTAGTCGTTGACGATTTCATGAAAGGCGGAGGAACAGTGAATGGGATGAAGAGCTTGATCGAAGAATTCGAATCAGAGCTTGTCGGGATCACAGTCTTTGCTGAATCAAAATTCAATGGACATCGAGCAATCGATGATTACACCTCACTTCTCTATGTCAAAGATGTTGACACTAAGACGAAGAATATTACAGTCGTGCCAGGAAATTATTTTTCAGAATAAGAAAAGTATACGATCGTTTTAGTCCACAAGTGACTACAATAAAGAGGCCGGGTCACAAGAAAGAAGAAGGAATTCACAGAAATTGTTTTCAAAATTTTTGCGAATTTCGGCTTATTTTTTCGAAGAGATTACTTCTGATCCTACCGTTTATTCTGATCAAGAAGGTGAGATAAAAGTGATTTTACTTTTATCTCACCTTCTTTTTTCTGATGGTTGTCAGGAAGGATTTCAGCTAGACTATTGTCAAATGGTCTAGGTTATAATTAATAAATGGTTTGGTTGAAAAAATAGGAATAGTGGGCTAAACTTAAAACCATAATATATACAATTAGGAGTGACGCAATTGGACGCACGTTATGCAATTATTTTGGCTGCGGGAAAAGGTACACGTATGAAGTCAAAATTATATAAAGTTTTACATCCAGTTTCAGGAAAGCCAATGGTTGAGCATATCATCAATCGGGTAAGTGGAACGAACCCTGATCAAATCATCACCATCGTAGGTCATGGTGCAGACCAAGTGAAAGAACAATTAGGTGAAAGAAGTGAGTACGCTTTACAAGCAGAACAATTAGGGACTGGTCATGCTGTGTTACAAGCCGCTTCTTATTTAGAAGGAAAAGAAGGAACAACTTTGGTCATCAGTGGAGATACACCGTTATTGACCACTGAAACATTGAATAATCTTTTTGAATACCACCAAGGAAAAAACGCAAGTGCAACGATTTTGACAGCACAAGCAGATGATCCTACTGGTTATGGACGGATCATCCGAGATCATATCGGGATCGTTGAAAAAATCGTGGAACAAAAAGATACTACTCCAGAAGAAGCATTAGTCCAAGAAATCAATACGGGAACCTACTGCTTTGATAATCGTGCACTGTTTGATGCACTTAGTAAAGTAGGTACAGACAATGCGCAAGGCGAATATTATCTAACAGATATTATCGAGATCCTTAAAGAGGAAGGAAATACGGTAGCTGCTTACCAAACAGACGATTTTGAGGAATCAATGGGGGTCAATGACCGAATTGCATTAGCTAAAGCCAATGAATTGATGCGTCAACGAATCAACAAAATGCATATGGTCAATGGGGTTAGTTTTGTTGACCCTGCAACGACATACATTGATGCTGGTGTAGTGATCGGTACAGATACTATAGTAGAAGCGGGTGTACAACTTCAAGGTAAGACGGTGATCGGGAATGATTGTTTCATTGGTGCGCATTCACGCATCGTTGACAGCACGATCGAAGACCACGTAGTCGTTGAAAACTCTGTGATTGAAAACAGTCTTGTAAAACGTCATGCTGATATCGGTCCATTTGCACACCTTCGTCCGAAAGCGGAAATTGGTGAAGGCGCACATATCGGGAATTTTGTCGAAGTGAAAAATGCGCAAATTGGTAAAAATACCAAAGTCGGCCATCTGACTTATGTGGGTGATGCGACATTAGGTGAAGAAATCAATGTTGGTTGTGGCGTAGTATTTGTAAATTATGATGGCAAAAACAAGCACCATACAACGATTGGCGACCATAGTTTCATTGGTTCAAACACAAATATCATCGCGCCAGTCGAAGTGGCAAAAAATTCGTCCATTGCTGCCGGATCAACAATTACTGATGATATCCCAGAATATGCGATGGCAATTGCGCGTGCAAGACAAGTCAATAAAGAAGGATATGCTAAAAAACTCCCTTATTTAAATTAATACTTTTGCAAAACCCCTTGATTTATTCTGAAAATATGACTAGTATTTAGTAGGTAGAATTCTAGAGTTGTGAAAAAGAAAGTGGAGGTCCCCATGTCAAAACATTACTTTGACCCAAGATTAAAAATTTTTGCGTTAAATTCAAATCGCCCATTAGCAGAAAAAATCGCTGCGGCCGTCGGTGTCGAATTGGGTAAATCATCTGTTACTCAATTTAGTGATGGAGAAATCCAAGTGAATATCGAAGAAAGTATTCGTGGTTCACATGTGTATGTCATCCAATCAACAAGTAGTCCAGTAAATGATAACTTGATGGAATTATTGATTATGATCGATGCATTGAAACGTGCGAGTGCCAAAACGATCAATGTTGTGATGCCTTATTATGGTTATGCTCGCCAAGACCGTAAAGCACGTGCGAGAGAACCGATCACTGCAAAATTGGTTGCAAATATGATTCAAAAAGCTGGAGCAACAAGAATGTTGACCCTTGATTTACATGCTGTCCAAATCCAAGGATTCTTTGATATTCCTGTCGATCACTTAATGGGTGCACCATTGATCGCAAATTATTTCTTAGAAAAAGGCATTAAAGGGGACGATGTAGTCGTTGTTTCACCAGACCATGGTGGTGTAACTCGTGCGCGTAAATTAGCCGAGTTTCTAAAAGCACCGATTGCAATCATTGACAAACGCCGTCCAAAAGCAAATGTGGCAGAAGTAATGAACATCATCGGACAAGTAGAAGGAAAAACATGTGTCTTGATCGATGATATGATCGATACTGCGGGAACTATCACTTTAGCCGCAAATGCATTAAAAGAAGCCGGAGCAGTCAGTGTATATGCTTCATGTACACATCCAGTGTTATCTGGTCCAGCGTTACAACGGATTGAAGATTCAGCAATCGAACGTCTAGTTGTAACAGATTCTATCTACCTTCCCGAAGATCGTAAAATTGATAAGATCGATGAAGTGAGCGTTGGTGGTTTGATGGGTGATGCGATTAAACGTATCCATGAAAACAAGCCAGTTAGTCCTTTATTTGAAACAAAAAAATAAGGAATATCTGAAAATTAAATAGAATCACAAAGGGGAGTCTGTCTGGGCTGAGATTGAATGTTATTTCTAAACCCTTCGTACCTGTTTCGGTCATGCGAACGTAGGAATTGTGACGAGTAGTAGAGACTCATCTTGAAGTATCTACTGGAGTAATGGTTTTGAAATTACTTCCTCCTTTGTGGTTTTTATACTAAAAAGGGGGAATTTTTTTATGGAAAAGAAGTCCAGAGTTTGGATTGAAGGAACAATCGTGGCTGCTCTAGCACTGGTTCTATCATTGATCCCATTGCAAATAGGCAGTAGTTTTTCAATTTCACTAGGTCAGATCCCACTCACATTGTTTGCACTAAGACGAGGTTGGAAAGCCGGTTTACTCTCGGGATTTATTTGGGGGATTCTCCATTTTCCGACCGGACAAGTTTACTATCTTAGTGTTATCCAAGTTCTGATCGAATATCCGATCGCATTTACTTTCGCAGGATTTGCTGGCCTCTTTTCCAAGAGAATGCAAAAAAATGTTATAGAAGAAAATACTCGGGGAATGACCACCACTATTGTATTAGGAACAATTGTTGGTGTGGGGGCAAGATATTTTTGGCACTTCATTGCAGGTGTTGTTTTTTGGGGAAGTTATGCATTATGGGGAATGAATCCATGGATTTTTTCTTTCGTCATGAATGGGGCAAGTGGTCTTGCGACAGGAGTAGTCACTATCGTCGTTTTAATTGGGATTGAACGAACGATGCCGACATTATTTCTAGGACACAGCCAAAGACAAAGAAATAGTTTCTGAAAAATATGAAGTACGATCAGGAGCAGTAATAGATAAATGAAAAAACCCACTTCTGAAAATAGAGATATCTATTTTCAGAAGTGGGTTAATTTTTGTTTGAATAAGGTTCCTTAAAGATGTCCCGTTTATTTTTGGAGTGGACAAAAGAAATGTTTCCCTGTTTTAATGCTTTTACTGAAGGAACGGGAATTACGTCTGTCTTGCCCGTTTTAAATCAATGTATTCGCAGTAAAATCAACTGCTTCACCTTCAAGTTTCCAATGCCGATCAGCGACTTGGTAAACTAAAGTCCCGATTGCTTCTTCTTCACGGTAGCGTGTTCCTTTTAATTTCCAAATATAATCTTCGATCACATAAATAGGAATACGATATTCATCGTTGACCAATCCACCTTGTTCAAATGAAAAAATGATGCCTTCCTGCATTAAATTACGCATATCTTTTAATAGATCGACACTGATGTTCTCAACAGGGATATCACGACGGAAAAAGGATTTTTTCTCGTTGATTTTTTCAAATAAGATCGTGCTTAATTTATTTGCGAAAATCCGGTAAAATTCGTCTAAATAGCGATAATAAATACGTCCTAATTGATCATTTAAATCGAAATAAACAAAATTATTTTGTAACTTATAAAAAAATGGAGAATGAAGATGTGTTTTCATGTGTCCAAAGTAAAGTAACTCAGAAATTTCTAAGGGTGTTAGTTCTTTTAACATCGTTAGATCACTGAAGTCGATCCATTTTAAATCGCCAGAACGATTTCTATTACGCACAGAGGAAAAAAATTGCTGGATATTTTCTGTACCACGGATAACTTTTAGACCGGTATGTGACTCGTACTCACCAGCGGTCGCTGAAGGGTCCAACAATAACAAATTTTGTGGAAAATGCACGATGCCGTTTGAAAAATCACTGATCGTCAGTCCTTTTGTTAAAACTGCATTGCTTGTCGTATCGATATGTACATAAACTGACTCAGTCATCATGCTCCTCCTCTTAGCCTTTATCTCTTTTATTTTACAACATTTATCATAAAAAAGCTTGTTTCTTTTATTTTAAAATTCCATTACAAAACCGCTTGTTATCTGAAAGCCATGCCATTTTTTGGATTACTTAATAAATCCTTTAAAAAGCCATATATACTGATATTTTTGCAGCAACTAATTCATTTTAGTATTTCTCAAAAAATAGTATACTAAAAATAAAAAACAAATTCTCTAACTAGTTTATGTGTGCCACTTGTTATAATTACCGGAAAAGGAGAAGAAAATGAATATTCAACGGGTGTATAGTTCAGAGAGAAAATGGCTCTCTCAATCACTGCATCGTTCGCTACAAGTAGTGCCATTTTACCCTACCCATCAAGAAAGTCGGCAAATGTTTTGGCAGAGTACAAAAAAACGACAGGCTTGGAGATATACTGTTGAAAACCAAACAGTTTATTTTGTAGTGGAGTTCACGGATACACGAATGATCATTTGCAATCTTCTAGCAGAAAAAAGCCCTACTGATTGGTGTTCTTTCTTCATGCAACTGGAAAGCTGTGGACGGTACTTCTTCAAAAAGAGTTGTGAATTACGATTTGAAGAACCACTATCTTCTGAATGGCACGAGCGACTACTCTTGCACCAGTATGAAATGACTACTCACCAAACGGGTCAACATATTTGGCAAAAAAAGCTGAATTATTGCAGTGGGTTAGTATTGGGTGGCGGTGGGGCACATGGAGCCTACCAAATTGGTGTATGGAAAGCATTGAAGGAAAAGAATCTTGCATTTGAAATCATTACCGGTACTTCGGTCGGGGCACTGAATGGTGTATTGATTTTACAAAATGATCTGGACCAAGCTACTTCATTATGGAAAAAACTGACCACAAGCCAAGTGATGGAATTTCCAAAAAGAACAGAAGAAAACGATCTTAGAAAAAGATTTATTCAAGAAACGAGACAGATGGCTAGGTCGGCAATTGTAGAGGGTGGTACCTCGATCGCACCGTTAGAAAATTTATTACGGCGAATGCTTGAACCACAGAAAATATTAGCCACACCGAAGCCTAGATTATTTACAGTAGCGACAAGATTGCCTGATTTTACGGAAGTTGTCACACCGATCCAGCAATTATCTGCGAAAGAAATCGCAGATTGGATACTTGCTTCCGCTGCCTTTTATCCTGCCATGGCTTATCGGAAAATCAGTGGATCAAAATATATCGATGGCGGGTATCGAAATAATTTACCGATAGATGTTGCCATTCAGCATGGGGCGACGGAGTGTTTTGTGGTTGATATCAATGGCCCCGGTATAACTAAAAAAATCACACCACCACCTGGTTTCGTCCAATGGGAATGTGGCTCATTATGGTCCTTAGGTGGCTTTTTGATCTTTGATAGTCAGAGGAATCAGATGAATATCCAGTTAGGTTACTTAGAAACAAAGAAAGTTTTAGGTGATTTCCAAGGAAAATGGTATACATTCTTTACTGTCAAAAAGGCAGAAGATAGTTGGCGTAAATTTTTGAACTATTTGATGAAAGACGTGCAAATCGATCTATCCTTTTGGTCGGACCCAAAATTTTGGCGCGATTTGCGTAAGTTATATAAAGACAGGGTGGTCATTGAGACATGCGGACTGGCAATGCTCGAACTACTAGCCAAAAAAAGAGTTGTTTTACCGAATAAAGTGTATCATTTTAATGAAATGGTGGGGCGGATATGTAAAGAAAACATACTGACAAAGGACAGTCTCCGATCCATCGGACAATTGAATGCGGAAGAGTGGCAAAAATTTCAGATATATCAAAAAAAACAAAAGGTTGAACAAGAAAAGCAAGCCACACTTTTTCGACTGATAAGAAATAAAGAAAACGCTAAGCTGCAATCTTCACTTGACGCACAACCAATTGACACATTATTGATCTTGTATTTATATTATCTTAAGGAGGAACAACAATGGCACAAGAATTTTCTTATGAAATCATAGAAGAGATCGCTGTTTTATCAGAAAACAACAAAGGATGGCGCAAAGAATTGAATCTGGTTAGTTGGAACGGACGTCCACCAAAATTTGATCTACGCGATTGGGCACCAGATCATGAAAAGATGGGTAAGGGACTAACACTGACAAACGAAGAATTTGAAGCGCTCCAAAAAGCTATCGAAAATATGTAATGGAAGGGACCCTGTCGAATGAAAAGTATGACTGGTTTTGGCAAAGCCGTCCGTGAAACGAAGAAATACCAAATCGAAATAGAAATCAAAAGTGTAAATCAACGTTTTTTAGACATTCAGATACGTAGCCCAAAAGTATTGAATTTTATTGAAAATGAGATTCGACAATTGATCAAACAATATCTAAGTCGCGGCCGAGTAGAGGTTTTTATCAACCTTGCCTATGTAGGGAAAAACCAAAAGCAGCTTTTTATTGACTGGGACTTGATTGATGAACTTGTTTCAAAACTTAAAGGCGGATTTGAGCAACGGTATGGCGATCAGGCCCATCTGGAAATCGGTCGGCTGATCGAAAAATTGGCAATGAACGAGGATTTTGTAATGGTGGAAGAAAAAACAGAAGATGACCTGAATGAACTTTCTGGGTTGGTTATTGCTACGGCAAAAGAGGCACTTGCTGAGATCGAAAAAAGTCGTCAATCGGAAGGACTGGCACTTACTAGTGTATTGCAACAAAATAGTGAAGAGTTCAAACAGACACTTGCAAATCTGACTCGTTTTTTCTCATTGTATGAACAGGAATACCAAGAAAAATATCAAAAGAAATTGGAAGAGTTTCTTGGAACAGTTGTTGATGAGCAGAGATTATTGACAGAACTAGCCATTTTATTGGAACGAGGCGATATCCATGAAGAACTCGATCGCTTAGTGATCCACATCCAAAAGCTCGATAGTTTAGTTGCGGCAACATATCCGGTTGGAAGAGAGTTAGACTTTTTGATCCAAGAAATGAATCGTGAAGTCAATACCATCGGTTCGAAATCAAATGTGATCGAAATCAAGACGCAAGTGGTCCAATTAAAGACAACACTAGAAAAAATACGTGAGCAGATCCAAAATATCGAATAGTAAAGGGGAATACAAAAATGAAATATTACGACATTACATTCCACGAATTAAGTGGGAAAACGATCATCAAGAGAAACATCCCATCCGAAAAAGAAGGTTTTGCTGCTTGGGAAGATGCCTGCAGTAAAGTAACCGAAAATGAATTACAACTTTTAGTGAATGACGGTACTTATGTGACGATGAATCGGAAATTTATCGTTCGGATTGATGCGGAAGAAGTTTCAGATCCAACGGAAAAAGCACTGTCCAGAAAAGATGAGATCATGGGCGTAGTGAATACACTATCGAACATGGGATTCTAGAAATACGAGATCATTTAATAATTGAGAGGTGGAGACAAAAGTGTTTCTTATTTTTGTCCCACTCTCGTTTTTTATTCTTCTTTCTATGAAAAAATAGAGAAAAGAAGGCACGAATGATAATTGAAAAATAGAAATTAAGGTTAAAAGAACCTGAAAGATTCAGTGAATCATGAAGTAGTCCATTAGCGGTTTCTCATGCAAACGGTGCTTTTTTTTGCTATAATGAAAGATACCCTTGAAAGTTGTAGAAAAAAAGTGCAAAATAAACGTTAGTATAAAAAGACTAGTTGAAAGGACGTCGTCATGGCAGAGCGTGGATTATTAATCGTATTGTCTGGACCATCTGGTGTAGGAAAAGGCACAGTGCGAAAAGCAATTTTTGAGAGTGAGGATAATGATTTCCAATATTCGATTTCAATGACTACACGTAAGATGCGTGCAGGAGAAGTTGAAGGAGTCGATTATTACTTTAGAACCAGAGAAGAATTTGAAGCAATGATCGAAGCAGGCGAAATGTTAGAGTATGCGGAATATGTGGGAAATTATTATGGAACACCACTGTCTTATGTGAATAAAACATTGGATGAAGGAAAAGATGTATTCTTAGAAATCGAAGTCCAAGGTGCCCAACAGGTCAAAGATAAAGTACCTGATGGTGTCTTTATTTTCTTAACACCGCCCGATTTAGCAGAATTGAAATCGCGAATCGTAGGTCGTGGAACAGATGCGGATGAAGTAATCGAAGAACGAATGAAAGTCGCAAGAGCAGAAATCGAAATGATGGCTCTTTATGACTATGCTGTGGTAAATGATGAAGTGCCCCTCGCAGTAGAACGAATCAAAGATATTATTGCAAGCGAACACTTTCGAGTCGAACGTGTTATCGGTAAATATAGAAAAATGTTAAAGGAGATGTAGTCTTATGATGTTAAAACCTTCAATCGACTCATTATTAGATCGTGTCAATTCAAAATATTCTCTAGTTATTTTGGCAAGCAAACGTGCACACGAATTAGATGCTCAAGTACAACCAACAATGGATTCTTTTGAATCTGTAAAAAGTGTGGGTCAAGCACTAGAAGAAATCGAAGCAGGAAATGTGATCAATGATCCACACCCTGAATTAAAACGTGAACGTTTAAGAATGGAAGACGAAGAACGCAAAGCACAAAAAGATCGTGAACAACAAGAATTAGAATCACGTATCCGTGAAGAACAAAATCTATAAAAGTTAGGTTTTTTAGAAATAAAGAACAACTAGCGAAAGCAGTTCGAACAATCAATTGCATAAGCCGAAATTTCCGAAATTTGATTCTCAAATTTTTGTGGAATTTCGGCTTATTTTTCTCATACCCTGAGTCAAAATCTAGCAAAAAAGGTGGAGATCTAGTATTTATTCGCTTTTCGTTTATACTACTGCCGTTAATTTTTTTTTAGGATTTGCTAGAAAGTAAGACAAACACAGAAATCTCTAGTAAAATAAGCAAGAGCCATTTTGTCTATTTTAGACAAAATCAAAAAAGGAGGAAGGAACCCATGACAGTAACTGCTGAAGTTATCGTTGATGTACCAACGATGCAAACCGATCAACCATTCACTTATCAGGTTCCTTCTGAACTTGAAGAAGCTATCCAAATCGGTATGCGCGTGGAAGTGCCCTTTGGTAATGGGAACCGTCATGTTCAAGGTTTTGTGATGACGGTAAAAAAAATGGATAGGAACAACACGCAGGAATTAAAAAAAATCATCCAGATCCTCGACTTAGCGCCAGTGGTGAATGAAGAATTACTCTTACTCGCGGATTACATGAAGACAATTACGTATGCGTTCAAGATCACTTGTTTGCAAACGATGCTTCCAAGTGTCATGAAAGCGGAGTATGAAAAGCAAATTTATCCGCTTGTAGCACAAAAAGACGTCTTGGATCTTTTTAATGGGCGAGAAGAGATTTCTTGGAAAGAAGCAACTGAACAAGGTATCTTGTCGCAATTGATCCGCTGGCGTCAAGAAAAACTAGTGGATATCAACTATGAAGTCCACACAAAAAACAAAGTGAAAACGATCCGAATGGTCCACTCTGATTTAACGAATGAACAAATCGACAGCGAATGGGGAAAATTGAGACAAAATGCGAAGAAACAAAAAGAATTGTTGCTTTGCTTGGCGGAACAAACACAACCAGAAACGGTTTCTTATTTCAAAGAAAGAGGGATCAGCACAGCTGTTTTGAACCAAGGAAACGAAAAGGGCTGGTTGCACTTTGAAGAAGTGGAGAGCTACCGCGATCCTTACAAACATCGTACCTTTGATCAGACAACTGCTTTAAAACTGAATGAGGAACAACAATATGCGGTGGATCGGATCATTGACGCAGGCAAAAGCACAAGTAGCCCAACTTTTCTGTTAGAAGGCATTACTGGGAGCGGTAAAACAGAAGTGTACTTGCAAGCAATCGCTGAAGTCTTGTCACAAAAGAAAACCGCAATCATGCTTGTGCCTGAGATCGCGTTGACCCCACAGATGGTCGAACGCTTCAAGGGACGGTTTGGTGAATCTGTTGCTGTTTTACATAGCGGGCTTTCTCAAGGAGAGAAGTATGATGAATGGCGTAAGATTGAACGAAATGAAGCACAAGTCGTAGTAGGTGCCCGTTCGGCTATATTTGCTCCGTTAGAAAATATTGGATTGATCATTATCGATGAAGAACATGAATCCAGTTATAAGCAAGACGAGACTCCACGTTACCATGCGAGAGATTTAGCGATCTGGAGAGGAAATTACCATCATTGCCCAGTTGTGCTAGGAAGTGCAACGCCTTCTCTAGAATCACGTGCTCGTGCACAAAAAGGGGTATATGAATTGTTGCGGTTGAACCAACGCGCAAAATCATCTGCGCAATTACCATCGATCGAAATCGTCGATATGCGAAAAGAGATGCAAAAAAATCATGTATCGACATTCTCTAGTCAATTACAAGAAAAAATACAAGATCGATTGGCTAAAAAAGAACAAACGGTGTTATTACTGAACCGTCGCGGCTACTCCTCCTTTGTGATGTGCCGAGATTGTGGGTTTGTCTTACCTTGTCCCAACTGTGATATTTCATTGACTTTGCATATGGACACTCATTCGATGCGTTGCCATTATTGTGGCCATGAAGAACCGATTCCGCACCGCTGTCCAAATTGTGGCGGCAATAAGATCCGTTACTATGGAACAGGAACGCAGAAAGTAGAAGAAGAACTACAAGAACTTTACCCTCACGCCCGTATTTTGCGAATGGATGTAGATACAACAAGGAAAAAAGGGGCACACGAACGAATTCTACAAAAATTCGGACAGAAGGAAGCAGACATTTTGTTGGGAACGCAGATGATTGCGAAAGGATTAGACTTTCCAGATGTGACGTTAGTAGGTGTACTCAATGCCGACACTTCACTCAATCTTCCAGATTTCCGTTCAAGTGAACACACTTTTCAGTTGTTGACGCAGGTTTCTGGTCGAGCAGGTCGAGCAGAAAAAGCGGGTGAAGTGATTATCCAAACGTTCAATCCGCAACATTATGCCATCGAGTTAGCAAAAGAACAAAATTATGAACGATTTTATCAGCAAGAAATGAATGTGCGGCACCGCAGCGGGTATCCACCTTACTACTTTACGGTGAAGATCACGACGAGCCACCAGGAAGAGCAAGCGGCAGCAAAAAAAATATTTGAGATCTTCAACCAGTTGAAACAGACATTAGGACCGAAAAGTTTATTACTAGGCCCAGTACCAAGCACGGTTTCCCGTGTGAAAAACCGCTATTACTATCAATTGATCATTAAGTACAAACACGAACCTAATTTGGAAAATGTGTTAAACCAAATTTTGAATCAAAGCCAAAAAGAACAACGTCAAGGATTATTTGTTGCAATCGATAATGAACCACTACATTTTATTTAAGAGAGGTACAGACATGCGCTATCCTATATTGATCCACCCCAACGATAAATTGAAACGAGTAGCTCAGCCAATCGATGTCATCACAGATGAAACGGTTGCACTATTAGATAATCTTTATGAAACGATGGTCGCCAATGACGGTATCGGTATTGCCGCACCCCAAGTAGGAAAAAACAAACGAATTGCGGTTGTTGAAGTCGATGAAGGGGATAAGTTTGAACTGATCAACCCGGAAATCATCGAAGCAAAAGGTGAAAGTATCGATGTGGAAGGTTGTTTAAGCATTCCACATGTATATGGAACAGTCAAACGCGCTGATGAAGTGACTGTACGCTATTATGATCGTGAAGGCGAAGAAATCGAAGTGACTGCTTTTGGTTACTTAGCACGCGCTTTTCAGCATGAGATCGATCATTTAGATGGTGTACTGTTCGTAGAGAAAATGATCGAACAAATACCAGAAGCAGAATTAGAAGACTATATGGAGGAGCATCTGAATGACTAAACTAGTATTTATGGGTACCCCTGCTTTTTCAGTACCGATCCTTGAAGGATTATTAGCAGAAGGATATGAAGTGGTAGCGGTAGTGACCCAACCAGACAGACCAGTGGGGCGAAAAAAAATAATCACGCCTTCCCCGGTCAAAGAAGCAGCTGTGAAACATGGACTACCTGTTCTTCAACCAGAAAAAATCTCCGGCTCAGCGGAAATGGAAGAAATCATTGCTTTGCGACCAGATGCCATCATTACTGCTGCATTTGGCCAATTCTTACCAGAAAAATTATTGCAAGCACCTATATTTGGCGCTATCAATGTCCATGCCTCATTATTGCCTAAATATCGAGGAGGAGCACCTGTACATTACTCGATTATAAATGGGGAGGAAGAAACAGGTGTCACGATCATGGAAATGATTAAAAAAATGGATGCTGGCGGCATCTATGCCCAAGAAAGTTTGCCAATCACAAAACAAGATGATGTCGGCACGATGTTTGAAAAACTTAGTGTTTTAGGGAAAACATTATTGTTAAAAACGTTGCCTGATATTTTAAACGGCACAATAAAACCGCAGCCTCAAGATGAAGTGAATGTAACTTTTTCACCAAACATTACGCGCGAACAAGAAGCCATTGACTGGAATAAAACAGCGGAAGAAGTGGATAATCAAGTACGAGGCATGCGTCCTTGGCCAGTTGCATTCACGACCTATGAAGGTACACGTTGGAAGCTTTTATCTGTGGAGGTGCTTGATGAGACAACAACTGAAGCACCTGGAACGATCATTCAAAAAGACAAAAAAAATCTTTGGATTGCTTGTGGTGGAGGAACAGTTTTGGCTATCAAGGAGTTACAGCCAGCAGGTAAAGGAAAACAAGCAATTGCTGAATTCTTGAATGGTAGCGGACAGCATGTAGAGATTGGACAGCAGGTGAAATAATGGCAAAGATACCTAAAAAAATGAAAAAATCAGTACGTTACATGGCGCTGATAACACTTGAAAGAGTCAATAAAGGCGGCGCTTATTCCAACTTGTTGCTGAATGAAATGATCAAACAGAGCGACTTGAATTCGAAAGATACCGGCCTTTTTACAGAGCTGGTCTATGGGACTATCAGTCGCCAACGTTTATTAGAATTTTATGTTGCACCTTTTATTGCCAAAGCAAAGAAAGTGGATAACTGGGTCAAGACGTTGCTTTATTTATCTGTCTATCAATTGGAATTTTTAGATAAAGTACCTGCCCACGCCATTTTTAATGAGGCAGTAGAAATCGCTAAGACGAAAGGTAATCCTGGTACAGGAAAATTCGTCAATGGAGTCTTACGAAGCTACCAACGACAAGGAAAACCAGATGTTGAGGCAATAAAAGACCCCGTTGAGCGCTTAGCGACAACGATCAGTTTGCCACTATGGCTGACGAAACGATTGATTGAACAAGTGGGTTATGAGGAAACAGAAAAATTGGGGCATTCTTTGTACCAGCCTAGTCATGCGAGTGGCCGTGTGGATACGAGAAGATATGTAAGGGATCAAGCTATCTTGACGTTACAAGCAGAAGATATCTCTGCTACAGCAAGTATCGTCAGTCCTTACGGAGTAGTCGCTGAAAAAGGGCATCTAGCCTCCAGCTCGCTGTTTCACGATGGCGTCATGACGATCCAAGATGAGAGCTCTATGCTGGTTGCTCCAGCAATGCAAATCGAGCCCGAACATCATGTTTTAGATGCCTGTGCAGCACCTGGCGGGAAAACAACGCATATTGCTACCTTTTTAGATCCGACTTGTGGCGGAGAAGTGACTGCTCTTGATGTCCACGAACATAAAGTAAAATTGATTGAGGAAAATGCTGAACGCTTAGGAGTATCATCTGCGGTGTATGCACAGACAATGGATGCGAGAGAAGTTAAAGAGCAGTTTTCTTCACAAAAATTTGATCGTATCTTAGTAGATGCTCCTTGTTCAGGCCTTGGTTTACTTAGAAGGAAACCCGATATCCGCTACAAAAAAAATGCCAAAGATTTAGCCAATCTTCCGAAAATCCAATTAGAGATTTTGGAAAGTTGTGCAACTGTGTTAAAATCTTCTGGAATATTGACATATAGTACATGCACCATCTTGAAAGAAGAAAACCAAGAAGTAATTGCCGCTTTTCTAGAACGGCATCCAGATTTTGAAAAGATTGATGTTTTAATTGATCCTGTGCTACAATCATCAGTCGAAGATAAAATGTTGACCTTATATCCACATCAATTCTATACAGATGGGTTTTTCATTTGTTGTTTGCGTAAAAAGTAATGAGGTGAAAGAATGCAGATTGAATATCAATCAGATGTAGGAAGACGACGTAATACGAATCAAGACTATGCTAGTGTGTTCACGAATCAAGAAGGAATCAAACTAGCGATATTAGCTGACGGAATGGGCGGTCATCGTGCGGGAGATATTGCTAGTCAGATGGCTGTGCTGAACTTAGGAAATGCTTGGGAAGAACAAGACTTAACGGACGACGAAAAAATCGCTCAGTGGTTCATCCAAGCAATCCAAGAAGAAAATGCACTTATCTATCAAAGAGGACAAGAACAACCTGAGTACAATGGAATGGGAACCACTATAGTGGCTGCAGCTTTATCTGAAGAACGATTTACGATTGCACATGTTGGCGATAGCCGTGCGTATCTCATTCGTGACGGCAAGATCATTCAGCTGACAGAAGACCACTCTTTGGTGAATGAACTCGTAAAATCTGGGGAAATCAGCGAAGAAATGGCTGTCAATCATCCTCGAAAAAATATTTTGACTCGCTCGGTTGGTATGCCGGGAACGGTAGAAGTTGATGTTTCGACATATATTTGGCAATTGAAAGATCGTCTTTTATTGTGTTCAGATGGTCTGACCAATATGTTGTCGGAAGAAATGATCGAGACGATCGTTAATCAAGAAGGAACATTGTCTGATAAAGTGACAGAACTTATCAATCAAGCAAATGAAGCAGGCGGAGCAGATAATATCACCGTTCTTCTAATCGAATTTAAGGAGGACGCAGCATGATCGAACTAGGTAAAAAACTGAACGGTCGATATCAAATCACTGGAAATATCGGTAGCGGAGGCATGGCAAATGTCTTTTTAGCTCATGATTTGATCTTGGATCGTGATGTAGCAGTAAAAGTATTACGATTCGATTTTCAAAATGACCAAACAGCTATTCGTCGCTTTCAGCGTGAAGCACTAGCTGCGACTGAGTTGGTCCATCCGAATATCGTCAGCGTCTATGATGTAGGTGAAGAGGACGATATGCAGTATCTGGTGATGGAATATGTGAAGGGAATGGATCTAAAAAGATATATCCAGACACATTATCCTGTTCCATATGAAACAGTAGTCAACATCATGCAGCAGATTTTATCAGCGATTTCTTTAGCACACAGTCATCAAATCATCCATCGAGATCTAAAGCCACAAAATATATTAATCGATAATGAAGGTGTCGTGAAGATCACCGACTTTGGGATTGCGATTGCTTTATCTGAAACATCGATCACGCAAACGAATACGATGCTTGGATCGGTTCATTATTTATCTCCTGAACAAGCGAGAGGAAGCATGGCCACTAAGCAGTCAGATATTTACGCGTTAGGGATCATTCTCTATGAATTACTGACAGGTAGCGTTCCATTTGATGGTGAGTCAGCGGTAACGATCGCGTTGAAACATTTTCAAGATGAATTGCCATCGATCAAAGCTTTAGATCCTGCAATACCGCAAGCTTTAGAAAATGTGGTGTTGAAGGCGACGGCTAAAGAACCAGCAGATCGCTATAAGACAGCAGAAGAAATGTCAGATGATCTTGCGACAGCATTATCACCGGCACGTGCAAATGAACCAAAATGGCAACCACAAGTCATGGATAATGAAACGAAAATACTCACACCATTGACAGAAGATACACCAATGCCAGAGTCATTCAAATCCATGCCGCTACCAAAAGAAAAAACAGAGGAGCAACTTTCCGTTCCAGAAGATGAAGCTCTTCCAGATGTAAAAACAAAAAAACGAAAAAAATGGTGGATCATTCTACTTGTGATTTTAGCTTTACTAGGGATCGGTACCAGTATTTTCTTTGCTTCAGGCGGACGAGGGGAAGTTGTCATTCCTGATGTCTCTGGATTATCGGAAGCTTCCGCAAGAGAAACATTGACGAAAGCCAAATTAGTAGTAGCTACCAAGACAGAAGAGATCGCTGATGACAAGATCGAAGAAGGCGACATAGTCAAAACAGATCCTGCAGCAGGAACAACCGTCAAACAAAACCGAGAAGTAACTCTTTATGTAAGTAGCGGGAAGAAAAAAATCAAATTAGATGATTATACCGGTATGAGCTACGATGAGGCAAAAGAAAAGCTGACAAAACTTGGTTTTTCTTCTAGCTCGATTGAAAAAGAAGAAGAATTCAGCGATGAAGTCGATAGTGGAGAGATTATTTCTCAAACACCAGATAAAGGCTCAGAAGTAGATCCAGAATCAGATACGATTTCGTTTAAGGTAAGTAAAGGGCCAGAAACAGTGTCGCTACGCAGTTATGTAGGCGAGCCTTATGAATCTGCCTTCAATTCACTTCTTGCAGCTGGATTTGATGCCAACAATATTGGTACTAGTTATGAGCCTAGTGATACTGTGCCAAGTGGGGCAATTATCAGTCAAACCCCAGAATCAGGTGAAGTCGTACCAGGCCAAACATATATTAGCTTTAGGATCAGCCAAGGACCTGATACAAAGACGTTGAATGATATTTCAGGCTATACGAAAAGCGATGCACAAAGCTATTTAGCAGGGATTGGTGCAGAGTATATCGGACATGAAACGTATGAATATTCTCCTACAGTGGAAAAGGACAAAGTGATCCGGACTGTTCCTGGTGTAGGGGCGAAAGTCGCTAAGGGAACAATTGTCAATGTGGTATATTCAAAAGGACCTGATCCTGCATCTTCAAGTTCTAAAGAAGAATCATCTGAAAGTAGTTCAAGCAGCTCAAGTTCAAGCAGTTCAAGTTCCTCAACGGAAAACAGTACAAGCAGTAGTGAAAGTAGCGATAGTTAGAGCCATCTGCAAAAGTTAATAATTAACAATCTAGTTTTAGAGGCTGAGACATCTCCATATCTCAGCCTCTTTTTTAGCTATAAAGAAAGTAAAAAACCACAAGGAAAAAGTTGTCATCTTCACGTTGATGATAGCGAACTTCACGGACCAGCTCTTTTTGGCAATAAGAAAAATGTGAAAATCAATTTCTTTCAATTTTTGTCTTGTTGTAGAGCTGAACATGTTCGTGAAGCTTTTCTAATTTACAGAAGTTTATAAAAGGAACCCCACATGACTTTTCTTTCCTGTGGTAAAATAAGGAAAAATGGAGGTGGCATAACATCAAAGGACAAATCAGAAAAGCAATCAGCGGATTTTACTATGTCTATGCTGACGGCGAAACCTATCAAACAAGGGGAAGAGGGAATTTTCGTAATCGGAAGATCACCCCATTAGTTGGCGACCAAGTGATATTTGAAAGTGAAAACAAAACAGATGGGTATTTACTAGAAGTGATGCCTCGTAAAAATCAATTGGTGCGCCCCCCAGTAACCAACGTCGATCTAGGAATCGTTGTCACTAGTTTAGTCGAACCTAATTTTTCTTATAATTTATTGGATCGTTTTTTAGTATTATTGGAATATGAGTCAATTGAGCCCATCATTTATCTGACTAAAACAGACTTGTCACCCAATGATCCTAAAATTGCTGACATCAAGCGAGTCTACGAAAAAATCGGGTATCCGGTGATTGTGCCAAAACACCCAAATGACACAGCTGAATTGGTGCGCTATTTCCCAGAACGGTTATCTGTTTTTATGGGACAATCTGGTGTCGGAAAATCGACATTGCTAAATCAGATTTCACCAGAATTGAATTTGGAAACTGGTGAGATCTCTGACTCATTAGGTCGAGGAAAGCATACGACAAGGCACGTCGAACTTTTGCCTTTATATGATGGTCTCGTAGCGGATACACCAGGATTCAGTTCAATCGATTTTTTGACCATTGAAGCGACGGAACTACCGAAACAATTTCCTGAGTTTGTAGAAGCAGCGCACCATTGTCGTTTTAGAGAATGTATGCATGCCAAAGAACCAGGGTGTGAAGTCAAGAAACGTGTAGAATCAGGCGAGATTGCGCAAACACGTTATGATGATTATTTGCAGTTCTTGCAAGAAGTAGAAAATCGTAAACCAATGTATTCAAAAAAAGAAGGTAAACGAAAATAGGAGGGAATCTTGATGAAAATAGCACCATCTATCTTAAGCGCGGACTTTGCTAATTTACAAAGGGATATCGAATTAGTTGAAAAAGGAGGAGCAGATTATATCCATGTGGATGTCATGGACGGACAATTTGTTCCTAATATCACATTTGGACCGAATATCGTCCAAGCGATTCGTCCAATCACAAAATTGCCATTAGATGTCCATTTGATGATCGTTGATCCGGAAAATTATATCCCGGCATTTGCTAAATCAGGTGCAGACATCATCACAGTGCATGTCGAAGCAACACATCATATCCATCGTGCCTTGCAAATGACGAAGGACCTAGGAGTCAAAGCAGGAGTGGTCATCAATCCAGGAACACCTGTATCAATGATCAAACACGTTTTATCCATTGCAGACCAAGTTTTGGTTATGACGGTGAACCCAGGTTTTGGCGGACAAAGCTTTATTGAGGAAACGGTAGAGAAGATTTCGGAATTAGCCGAGTTACGCCAACAAAACGATTGGCATTATACCATTGAAGTAGATGGCGGGATCGTACCAGAAACGGCTAAGATCTGTCGAGATGCAGGTGCGGAGATTTTTGTTGCAGGTTCATATGTGTATAATTCTGAAAATCCAGTAGGACAGATCGAGCAATTAAAAGAGGCGTTGAAATAAGATGGACATCTTGTTGGTAGCAGGAGGATCACCTAAAGAGTGGCCAGCATTAAAAGAAAAATATGATCAGTATATTGGGATTGATCGAGGGGCTCTTTATCTTATCCAACATGATTTTCCTTTGGATCTTGCAATCGGCGATTTTGATTCGTTGGATCTACAAGAAAAAGAGTATGTAAAGAAGGCGGCCGTAGAACTGATCCAAGCTCCTGCGGAAAAGGATGATACAGATACGCAATTAGGTTTGTCGAAAACGTTGATGCTTTACCCTGAGGCAACGATCACGCTGATTGGGGCAACTGGCGGTCGGATCGATCATTTGTTAGCCAATCTTTGGTTGCCTTTAGAGCCACGTTTCAAGTCCCATGCGCAACAATTGGTCATAAGCGACAGGCAAAATCATCTGACTTTTTATTTGCCAGGTGAGCACAGCATTACACAACTTCCTGAAATGAAATATCTTGCATACTGTTGTTTGACACCTGTTACGCAGTTAGCAATCAGAAAGAGTAAGTATGAGTTGGAACCGACCGATGTTTCACAGCCGACTTCCTATGCCAGTAATGAATTCATCTCAGATACGGCTGAATTCTCCTTTTTAGAGGGAGTTGTAGCAGTTATTCAAAGTAGAGATTGAGGCTAGTTCAAGTCGCTGTGATTGGAAAAATGACAGGGTAAATTAATTGCTAAAAAAAAGCTTAAGAGAGGTGTCTTACCTTTTGTTTCGCCTCGATTAGTGATAAAATTGAGCGTAAGAGTCTAATTAATTCGAGGTGTCTTTGTGAAGAAGTTCAATCCTAATAAAAATATTATAATTACCTTAGTTATTGTTATCATTGTTGTAACGATAATAAGTGTGACCGCTGCCCAACGAGCGAATGAAGGAAAGCCTAATTTCTTCCAGTCCGTCGTGAATGACAGTGTATCATTCGTTGATCGTGCAATCTCAGCGCCTGTAAGATGGGTGGAAAATGGGGTTGATTCTGTCCATAACCTGTTTACTACTTATTCTGAAAATGAGCGTCTTAAAGAAAAGATCGACAGCTATGACGAAGTAGCACTAAAAAACAAAAATTACCAAAAGGAAATCGAAGCACTGAAAAAAGAACTTGAATTGAACCAGACATTGGCTAGCTACGAAAAAGTAACAGCAAATGTCATTACACGTTCACCGGATACTTGGCAAGATATGCTGATCGTGGATAAAGGATCAAAAGACGGCATTGAAGTCGATATGGCGGTCATGTCCCAAAAAGGACTGATCGGTCGTGTGATCGAAGTGAACAATGCTTCTTCTAAAATTGAGTTGCTGACTTCATCCAATGAAAGCTCTAATCATTTTCCAGTACGTGTCTCTTCTTCTAGTGGCGAGGCGTTTGGGTTGTTGAAGAATTATGATGAGAAGACACAAGCTTTAGTAGTCACTCAGCTGACTGGCGATACAAATATCAAAGAGGGTGACGTAGTACAGACTTCTGGACTAGGCGGAAACTCACCAGCGAATCTGCCGATCGGTACAGTGGTCAAAACGAAACCGGACAGTTTTGGATTGGATCGAGAAGTATACGTTAAACCTTATGCCGGTATGTATGATATATCAGTGGTGACGATCGTACAAAGGCTAGTGGAGGAATAACCGATGCTAAAAAAAGAGACAATGAAATACTACCTGCCTATCGTATTGTTCCTATTGATGTTGATTGATGGGCATTTGACACGAATGTTCGTTGAGTGGTCAAAAGGGGATTATATGGCTAGTGCGCATTTTCTGATTTTAGCTTTATTGTTTTGCAGTCAAAAATTCCCGAAACGCTATCTACTGATCACGACGATCATCATAGGAGCCATATTTGATGCGTATTATATAGGGGTGATCGGGATCTATGCAGTTGCTCTCCCTTTAATGGTATTTATCATGTATGGAATGAGTTCGGCGATCCACTTCAATATCTTTACAGAATTTTTTAGTATGATCATCTTTGTTACCAGCTATGAATTGTTTACTTTAGCTGTCCAATTGATCTTCAAATTAGTTTCTGTAAATAACACCTATTTTATCACGAGATACTTAGGGCCGACTTTATTGTTGAATATGATCATTTTTGCTATCTTTGTTTTTCCTTTTAAGAAATTATTCAGTGATGAATAATTTCTTTTTTTATACTTGTTTTTTGAAATATTCTGATATTTTTTAAGATAACACTTGTAACTTACAGTTTTGTCATGTTAATAGTTTGTTTTGAAATGTTTTTGTAACATAACTATTATCTCCTTGACATACTGCTATGGTACAATTTTGTTATCGTTAAGAAAGACTTAAATATATTTAGATATTTATTAAATTAAGCCAGTCGGAGGAATGAAGAGTGAAAAAAAGTTTAATATCAGCAGTAATGCTAAGTTCAATCGCTTTAACTGCCGTAGGATCACCGATCGCTGCCGCGGCGGACGATTTTGATTCACAGATACAACAACAAGATCAAAAAATTGCGGATTTACAAAACCAACAAGCAAGTGCACAATCACAAATCGAAGCATTAGAAGGACAAATTTCTTCTATTAACGAAAAAGCACAAGATCTATTAACTAAACAAGACACATTACGTAAAGAATCTTCTCAATTAGAAAAAGAAATTGCAGATTTACAAGAACGTATTGAAAAACGTGAAGCAACAATCCAAAAGCAAGCACGTGAAACACAAGTTAAAAATACAAGTTCAAACTACATCGACGCTGTATTGAATGCTGATTCATTAGCTGATGCTGTTGGTCGTATCCAAGCGATGACATCTATCGTCCAAGCGAACCAAGACTTAGTAGACCAACAAAAACAAGATAAACAAGCTGTAGAAGATAAAAAAGCTGAAAATGAAGCAAAACAAAAAGAATTATCAGCAAACCAAGCTACTTTAGAATCACAAAAAGGTGATCTATTAGCTAAACAAGCTGATTTAAATGTATTGAAAACTTCATTAGCTGCTGAACAAGCAAATGCAGAAGATAAAAAAGCTGATTTGAACCGTAAGAAAGCAGAAGCTGAAGCAGAGCAAGCACGTATCCGTGAACAAGCTCGTTTAGCAGAACAAGCGCGTCAACAAGCTGCACAAGAAAAAGCTGAAAAAGAAGCACGTGAACAAGCTGCTGCACAAGCTGCACAATCACAAGCTGCATCTTCTGCTTCATCAACTGTTCAATCTTCAACAACTGAAAACTCATCATCATCTGCACAATCTTCAAGCTCAAGTGCAGTAGTGACTCCTGGGTTTTCATCAACAACTGAAGAATCAACAGTTCCAGAATCTTCAACTTCAACAACTGAAAATTCATCAACTGAATCTTCTACTACTGATTCATCAGTAACAGAAAGTACAACAGTTCCTGAATCTTCAACACAAGAAACAACACCAGCTACACCATCAACACCGGCAACATCTGGAAATGGTTCAACTGGCAATGGCGGTACAACAAACAACAATAATAACCCAGGTACTGTTGTTACACCTCCTACAACACCATCAACACCTTCTGGTAGTGTAAATGGTTCTGCTATCGTAGCAGAAGCTTACAAATACATCGGTGTTCCTTATGTTTGGGGCGGTAAAGATCCAAGCGGTTTTGACTGTTCTGGTTTTACAAGCTATGTTTACAAACAAGTAACTGGCCGTGACATCGGTGGTTGGACAGTTCCTCAAGAATCTGCTGGAGTTAAAATCTCAGTTTCTCAAGCAAAAGCTGGAGACTTACTATTCTGGGGTTCACCTGGTGGAACTTACCACGTAGCGATTGCTTTAGGTGGCGGACAATACATCCACGCACCTCAACCAGGTGAAAGTGTTAAAGTTGGCTCAGTTCAATGGTTTGCACCTGATTTTGCAGTAAGTATGTAAGAATTGATAAAGAGTTAGTCTATGAAAATAGATTAACTCTTTTTTGTTGTAGATTTTATACATCAAAAAGAGCATGAGATAAAGGTTGCTGATTTATCTCATGTTCTAAGTTTAAAACAACGATAGCAATAGAAGAAACCTCTTTGGGAAAATAAGTCATCCTCTTAAAGATTACAGATGTTTTTTTAAGAGTGGGTTCTTATCTCTAGGGAGTTACTATTGCTAAGCTTTTTTGAAAGGGTCTTTATTTTGTAAACTCTTCTGATAGGTCCATAAATTCTTGGATATCTTCTAGGACCATATCGATTCCTGCTTGCCAGAAATCTGGTTTTGTTAGATCGACATCTAAATGTTTTTGTGCTAGTTCTTCCGTTGTCATAGAAGCAGTATCACGTAGCAAGTTAATGTACTCTTGTTCAAAACTTGTTCCTTTTTTATTTGCATAGGCATAGATACCTAAACTAAACAAGTAACCAAAAGTATAAGGGAAGTTGTAGAAAGGTACATCATCAATGAAGAAATGTAATTTAGCTGCCCAGAAATAAGGATGATAAGTAGCTAATGCATCTTGATAGCCTTCTTTTTGTGCTTCCACCATCATTTTTGTGATTTCATCTTCTGAAACTAATCCAGCTTGACGGGCAGTATAGAAGTGATTTTCAAAAATGAAGCGAGAATGGATATTCATGAACATAGCTAGGGCATTTTGCAATTTCGTATCAAGCAGATTGATTTTTTCTTCTTTTGTTTTCGCTGCTTTTAAAGTTGCGTCAGCTACGATCAATTCAGCAAATGTACTAGCTGTTTCAGCAACGTTCATTGCATAATCGCGATTCAACGTTGGTAGATCCCACATAACGCTGCTATGGAAAGCATGGCCTAATTCATGTGCCAGTGTTGAAACTTCATTGATTGAATTACTGTAAGTCATAAAGATTCTAGATTCTTGTGTTTCAGGAAGTTCGGTACAGTACCCTCCTGGGCGCTTGCCGGGACGATCTTCTGCTTCGATCCAACTCTTTTCAAAAGCTGATTTAGCAAAAACGGCCATCTTAGGACTGAATTTTTCAAAGTTTTCAATGATGAATGCAGCTGCTTCGTCAAAAGAAAAAGTTTTTTCCTCTAGATCACCCAAAATGATTGGAGCATCTTGGTCTTGCCATTCCATTTTTTCTTTACCGAAAAGGTTCGCTTTTCTTGTTAGATAGTCCGCAAGTGGTTGTTTGTTCTTTTCAATTGTTGCCCACATCACATCAAGTGTTTCTTTTTTCAGGCGATTGTACTCCAATGGTTTTTGTAAGTAATCCGTCATATCATGAAGTTTGTAAGTCGATAAGCGGAAGCCATCTAAATGGTTCAAAGTATCTGTTAGTAATGGTGCTTTTTCCTGCCAAGCTTCTTCCCATGCGATGAATAATTTTTCGCGGACAAGAGGATCAGGATCACCCATCATTTTGTTAAAGGCTTGTCCAGCAGATAGTTGTGTTATCTTGCCATCTTCTTCAAATGGGATCGCAACTGTTCCAACGATTGTATCGTAATGGCTGCTCCAAGCATTCAAGCCGTCTAATGAGAGTGTATTGATGATTGTTTCTTCAGATTCAGAAAGTAAACGTTCGCCATCTCTTCTAATTTCGTTCATTCGAAAGGCAATAGGAGCAATTTCAACTGATTGTAGCAATTCTTGCCAGTTATTGTCAGATATTTCTGCAAATTTATTCGATAAAATAGTTTCAGCAGATTGCCAACGAGGTAAAAATGAGTATAATTTTGCTGATAAAATTTTTGCTTTAGAATCTTTGACGTTTGCAGACAGTAAAGCGGTGATGTAGCTATTACATTGAGAAAAACCATTTGTCACAGTCTCTTGCAATTTTAATAGTGCCACTAATCCATTGTTAGAATTTGCGGAAAAATGCCATTGGCTGGTTTGTGTGTAAAATTCTTGAATCTGTGCTTCTAGTTGTTCCAATCGTGCGTTTAGTGCCTCGGAATCGCTGCCTCCAGCAAAAATCGAGTCTAAATCCCAGTTTAGTGAATAAGTCATGAAAAAACTCCCTTCATTTTATAATACAATCATTAGTATATCATTATTTTACTGTTTAAGTCTTTAGAAAAAAATTGTTGTTTGTAAAAAAAAGAGCTATGATAAATGACAGAGGTGACTTATGAATTCAATCAAAAAGCAAATGAAGAATGGCAACTTTTATCTGGTGATTGCACTGTTGATCGTGCTTGTCCTGTTTTATAGCTCCTCACAGACTTATGGACAACAGTCACAAGTTTCAAGAATTGATGAATGGTTGCCAAATCAACCGTTTAAAGCTGCATGGAGTGGGATAAGCTTTACTTACGGTGGAAGTATCGTTAGCATCGATCATTTAGGGTACAGTAAATTTGTTGAATTTTTTATTCGAAAGGGGGCACACTTTGGCACTTATTTTATTTTAGGTGGTAGTTTGTTTTTAGGCGTATATCCTAAATTGAAGTTATGGGGATTGACAGCTATTTTAGCTTGGCTTTCAGCAACCGGCTATGCAGGTCTAGATGAATTCCATCAAATGATTACTGGTGGCCGCTCTCCAATGTTCCAAGATGTGATGCTTGATTCTATGGGAGTCTTAACTGCAATTGTGATCTGTCTTGTTATTGGCTTTTTTAGGAAAAAATAAGCAGAACTTGTTGCTTAGACTTTGAATTTACAGGGAGAAAGACTAGAATAAGAGTACATGACTAGTAAGAAGGAGGAGTCAACATGTCAGGACATAGTAAATGGCATAACATCCAAGGAAGAAAGAATGCCCAAGATGCGAAGCGAGGAAAAATATTTCAAAAAATTTCTCGAGAAATTTATATGGCAGCTAAAGCAGGTGGACCTGACCCGGCGATGAATCCAGCTTTACGTTTAGTTGTGGACAAGGCGAAAGCCGCAAACATGCCAAATGACAATGTCGATCGGGCCATTAAAAAAGCAACAACTACCGCTGATGAAGCAAATTATGATGAAGTGACATATGAAGGCTATGGGCCGGGTGGCGTAGCGATTTTAGTCCATGCTTTGACGGATAATCGAAACCGAACAGCGACACATGTGCGAGTAGCTTTCACCCGTAATGGTGGTTCACTGGGAGAAACAGGCTCTGTGGGCTATTTATTCGATCGTAAGGGGTATCTTGCTATTGAACGCGCCGGACTGACGATTGATGAAGATGCTATGTTAGAGAAGGTCTTGGAAGTTGGTGGAGAGGATTTGCAGATCTCACCAGAAGTTTTTGAGATCTATACAGCGCCTGAAGATTTTGCCAGTGTACGAGATCAACTAGAAGAAACATTTACGCTTGCTCAGGCGGAACTAACAATGATCCCTAAAACTACAGTTGTTTTGACTGAAGAACAACGTCAAAAGTTAGAGAATCTAGTCGAAAAATTAGAGGATGACGATGATGTATCTGAGGTGTTTACTTCTGTTGAAGATGAATAAAAAGCGATGAAGCATTAGCTGTAATCAGTATTTCTTTGATAGTTAGAGGTTAGGATAGAAGTGTTTAACTCCGCCATAAATATACCCCTCCTAATAACATAGTAAAAGAGTAACATGGGTTGAATAGAGTGAGGTTCCATAAATTTCTGGCTGAAAAATTTTTTGTACCTATAACGTATTTAATAAATGATCCGCTACAAAAAATGAGAAGAGGCCGATTATTTTTCATCCAAAGAATAATAAAGTCAAAAAAAGTCACGTAACACAGATTCTGTGACGTGACTTTAGGAGTTGAAATTTATTTTTTTCTATCGCCAAACTGCTAAACTAAAAGCAAGTTGTCTAGAAGATCACGACAGGGGTACCTTTTTCTACCATACCAAATAGTTGACTCATAACATTTGGCGGTGTGTTTATACAGCCGTGAGATCCGCGGGTTTTCCATAGTTCTCCACCATAGGCAGGTTGCCAATCGGAATCGTGGATTCCCACACCAGTCCAATCTACGGGCATCCAATAACTTACTGGACTAGCGTAAGGTGTGCCATCGTCATTCGTTCCTTTTAGTGTGGCATTTTTTTCTTTATTCCAAACATAGAAGACCCCGGTTGGCGTAGGTGTGATTGGTTTACCGGAAACGATATCAGTTTCAAGAGCAACTTTTCCATCTTTGTAGTACCACATATGTTGGTTCTGTAAATCAACTTCGATATATGTGTTATCAACTAACTTATGGTCAGCCGTCGTACTTCCTTGAACAAGTGGTGAGCGAGTGAAATCCTTCCCAGCCAAAATTGCTTTTTCAAGAGCTTCAGTTTCAGCATCGGTTGTGATCGTCCAACTATAGCTTCCAGCTGGTACAGTCACTTCACCACGTTTCGTACTTTTGAACTTCGTATCATTGGTGCTTGTGTTATATTTTGTTCCTAAATCTGTTACATATTGTCTGACTTGAGCTGTATCAAGACCGATTTTCCCATCTGTATAAGTCAACCAACTAGCGATGTCAGTAGTTGGGATCTGGAACGTGTCACCGTTGATCGTATAGGTTCCTTTGACAGCAGCGATTTTATTCATCTCATTTAGCTGATCCGCCAAGCTTTGGTCTTTAGCTGTTACTTTTGGCTTTGCGTGGAAATCGGCTAAATTGATTTCATTTTTTCCAGTATTCACAGCATTTTTGATTTCTTTGACAGCAGCTTCTACATCGATTGTGTCACCGTTGACTTCCGGTTTGATCGTGAACGTATCGCCTGATTTTTCGATCGTCGCGTCCTGAGTAGGTTTGCGGTCTTTATTTAAGTTCGTCAATTCAGAAGTTAACTGTTCGATCGTTGCATCTAATTTTTGGTGATTTGTATCTAATGGATCGATTTCTTGATTGTCAGCAGCGGAGACATAAGTCATTCCCCAAGACCAAGCATTTTGTTTTTCTAAAAGAGGAGTCAACTCAGAAGAAAAGTCATCTTTGTAGCCGAGTTCTGATTTTGCAACTTCTTGCCAAACTTTGCCATTCTCTTCAATAGCAAGCTTTTTATTAGAATAAGAATCCTTCAATTTGTCATTTGCTTCGTCAACAGTAAGATTACTTACGTTGATCGAATTGATCTCAGTATTAGGCAAAAAATGTTTTGTATAATATGTACTGCGATAGGTATAAAAGCTGATCAATACGAGGATCACACCGAGAGCAGACAATAAGCCAATGTGCGTTGTTTTTTTACGATGAGAAGATCTTGTCATGGTGACAACTCCTTATTTTTTTAATTTAGGGTGTAACGAGCTAATCATAGCATATTTTACATGAAAAGACGAAGAGAAGAGATGATTTAGTGGAAATTTAATGAAGTATTGCTGTAAAAAAATAAGGTAGAATTTTTTGGAATTCTACCTTATTTCTATTATTTATTTAAAATTATTCAGCGTCTAATTTTGAGAAAGCTTCGTCCAAGATTTCTTTTAATTGTTTAGCTGAAGCAGCCATACGGTCTTGTTCGCTGTCGCTTAGAGGGATTTCGATAACTTTTTGGATACCTTGACGGTTGATAACGGCAGGAGCACCAATGTAGATATCGTTCAATCCATATTCACCGTTCATAAATACGGACAATGGAAGAACAGCATTTTCATCATCAAGGATAGCACGAGTGATACGAGCTAATGCTACTGCGATACCGTAGAAAGTAGCACCTTTCTTCTCAATGATTGTGTAAGCAGCATCACGTACTCCGAAGAATAAGTTAACCATTGCTTCTTCATCAACGTCTGGATTGTTTTTAACCCATTCGTAAATTTGTAAACCAGCAACGTTGGCATGTGACCAAACTGGGAATTCAGAATCTCCATGTTCACCTAAGATATAAGCATGGACGTTACGTGCATCAACGTCAACTAATTCAGCAAGTGCTTGACGGAAGCGAGCTGAGTCAAGTGAAGTACCAGAACCGATAACGCGTTCTTTAGGGAAACCTGAGAATTTCCAAGTTGAGTAAGTTAAAATATCTACTGGGTTAGCAGCAACTAAGAAAATACCATTGAAACCTGATTCAACGATTTGTGTTACTACGTCACGGTTGATTTTTAAGTTTTTGTTTACTAAATCTAAACGAGTTTCGCCTGGTTTTTGAGGTGCACCAGCTGTGATAACAACTAAGTCAGCATCATGTGCATCTGCATAAGTTGCAGAGTAGATTTTTTTAGGTGAAGTAAATGCTAATGCGTGTGATAGATCAATTGCATCTCCTTCAGTTTTTGCTGTGTTGATATCTACGATACCAACTTCTTGTGCGATATTTTGAGTAACTAATGCAAATGCATAGCTAGAACCTACGGCACCGTCTCCGACAAGAATTACTTTTTGATGATCTTTTTTTTCTGCAGCTGCAGTCATTGTATATCAATCCTTCCATTGATTTTGTCTTTTCCCATGACTATGCTAACATTTCTCAAGCCTGCTGTCACGCTATTTGGCTACAAAATATAACAGATAACACGGTTGTATTATATGTAAAAGCTTACATGTGCGTTATTTCACTATTTTCTAAAAGCAATGATTTCATTAAACTTTGAAGAGTTCTTTAATTATTTTATCATTTTTTAAGAATTCTCTTTTAGTTGAAACACGGTTATATGTGTTATACTATAGTAGAAAGTAAAAATAGAAAATTGCGTCAAGGACTGGATTGCTTTATTTGCGCTCCAGCCTTTTGTGTTGCTTTTTTAGATTAGGTGGAATGAACAATGAAAATGATCGTTGGGCTTGGAAACCCTGGAACGAAATATGAACAAACAAAACATAATATTGGCTTCATGGTCGTTGATCGTATGGCGAAAGAACATCAAGCAATGTTTAAAAAAAATACATTTGAAGCAGAGGTCGCTGAATTTTTCTACAATGGCGAAAAAATCCTTTTAGTCAAACCACAAACATTTATGAATGAGTCAGGACGTGCTGTAGGGCCGTTGATGACTTATTTTGGCATCTATCCAGAAGAGTTAGTCGTTGTGTACGATGATTTGGATCTTGCCCTAGGAAAAATCAGATTGCGTCAAAAAGGAAGCGCTGGTGGTCATAATGGCATAAAAAGCATCATCTCGCATTTGAATACGAATGTATTTGATCGGATCAAAGTTGGGATCGGTAGACCTGAAGGAAAGAAAACCGTGGTGCAGCATGTGTTGAGCCCATTTAGTAAAGAGGCAAAGCCTTTGATCGAAGCAAGTATTGACCAATCCGTTAAAGCGTTAGGATTCATGCTCGAAGGACATTCGTTTATCGATACGATGAATCAATTCAATTAAGGAAGGAGAAAAAGTAATGGATATCATCCAAATGATTGGGAAAGATTCGCAAGTCAAAGAATGGATCAACCAATTAGAAGAGAAGACACCAAGACAACTAGTTACAGGATTAGCGGGCTCAGCAAAAACATTGTTGTTCGCACGCGCATTCAAAAAAACAAAGAAAAATCTGATTGTCTTGATGCCTAATCTTTATTATGCAAATCAGTTGGCTGAAGATCTTCAGCATGTTTTGCCAGCAGAACAGATCCATTCATTTCCAGTAGATGAAGTACTGTCTGCAGAAATGGCGTTCTCCTCTCCAGAAGCACGAGGAGAACGAGTGGCTACTCTAAATGCACTACAACAAAAGCAACCAGGTATTTACCTTTTGCCAGTAGCGGCTCTTCATAAACGATTACCTCAACCAAAAACTTGGCAACAAGCACAACTGAACTGGCAAGTCGGTGAAGGGATTGATCTCGCAAATCTTCCGCAGCATTTTGCATTGATGGGCTATGAGCGGGTAGAAATGGTGGCAAAACCTGGAGAATACAGCATCCGTGGAAGTATTATCGACATCTATCCACTAACCATTGACTATCCTGTCCGCGTTGAACTGTTCGATGTCGAAATTGATTCCATGCGCTATTTTGAACCAGATACACAGCGTTCGATCGAAAAAATAAACGAGATCTGGATCGCCCCTATGAGTGAACAAGTATATGGGCAAGAGGATTTGCTTCACGGAATCAATCAGGTTGAAACATTATTGGAAAAGAAATTAGCAACTACTTCTGAAAAAACAGATCGTGCCTTTTTAGAAGATTACTTTGGCCAATTGGTTTCACAGTGGCAAGCGGGAAACCCTACGGAAGAAGCTAAATTTTATGCAGATCTGCTTTACCAAACAGAAACGACGATCCTTGATTATTTCCCAACTAACAGCTTGTTGATCGTAGATGATTATCAACGAATCATGGAAACAAATCGAGAAATGGAACGTGAAGCCGCAGAATGGCAAACTCAAAAGATCAGTGAACTCCGTGTATTTTCTGAACAGTTACTAGTCAGTGATGTGCATAAACTTGTTCAAAAAGAAAAATTTATTACTACTTTTTTTGCACTTTTTCAAAAAGGAATGGGCAATTTACGTTTTCAAGCTATCCATAATTTCCAATATCGCACGATGCAGCAATTTTTCGGACAGATGCCCTTATTAAAAACCGAAATGGATCGTTGGCGAAAACAGGGGCAAACGGTTGTTATCTTTATCCCGACAAAAGAGCGGATAAAAAAAGCAGAACAGATGCTTCGGGATGAGGAGATATTAGTAGTAGAAACGGAACAAGACAAATTGATCCGCGGACAAGTTCAATTAGTAGAAGGTGCCTTACAAACTGGATTTGAGTTGCCACAAGAAAAAATCGTTGCGATCACGGAAAAAGAGATTTTCCAAAAAACAACGAAAAAACAAACTCGGCGACAAACAGTAACCAATGCAGAACGCCTAAAAAGTTACAATGAACTTAAAGCTGGAGATTATGTCGTCCATGCGAATCACGGGATCGGTAAATATATCGGTATGGAAACGTTGGAAGTGGATGGGGTCCATCAAGATTACATGACGATTCTTTATCAAAATGATGATAAGCTATTTATACCAGTCACACAATTGAACCTTATTCAAAAATATGTTGCTTCTGAATCGAAAGCACCGCGTATCAATAAATTAGGTGGAAGTGAATGGACGAAGACAAAACGAAAAGTGTCTTCTAAAATCGAAGATATCGCAGATGATCTGATCAAACTTTATGCAGCCAGAGAATCTGAAAAAGGGTATGCTTTTGGACCGGATGATGGGTACCAGAAAGAATTCGAGAATGCTTTTCCATATTCTGAAACAGATGACCAATTAAGAAGTGCAGCTGAGATCAAGCGTGATATGGAGAAAGAAAAACCGATGGATCGATTGCTTGTAGGGGATGTGGGCTATGGGAAAACCGAAGTTGCCTTACGGGCAGCTTTCAAGGCCATCAAGGAAAGTAAGCAAGTAGCCTTTCTAGTCCCTACTACGATTTTGGCACAGCAACATTACGAGACCATGCTTGAACGTTTTGAAGGATTTCCTGTCAACATTGGCTTATTAAGTCGATTTAGAACAAGGAAACAACAGAAAGAAACGATCGAACAATTACGCACAGGTCAGATCGATATTGTCGTTGGTACGCATCGAATTCTTTCGAAAGATATAGAATTTAGTGATTTAGGCCTATTGATTATTGACGAAGAGCAACGTTTTGGTGTAAAACATAAAGAACGATTGAAACAATTGCGTGCGCAAGTGGATGTATTGACATTGACAGCAACACCGATTCCGCGAACATTGCATATGTCGATGTTGGGTGTTCGGGACTTGTCAGTGATCGAAACTCCACCAGCGAACCGTTATCCGATCCAAACCTATGTTATGGAGAAAAATCCCGGCGCAATCAGAGAAGCGATCCATCGAGAAATGGGAAGAGGCGGACAAGTTTTCTATCTATATAATCGTGTCGAAACGATCGAACGTAAAGTAGAAGAAATACAAGCATTGGTATCAGAAGCCCGCATTGGATTTGCTCACGGGCAGATGACAGAAGCACAATTAGAAAATACGCTGTTTGATTTTATCGAAGGACAGTATGATGTGCTAGTCACGACTACGATCATCGAAACAGGTGTCGATATCCCGAATGCCAATACATTATTTGTGGAAAATGCCGATTATATGGGCTTGTCTACGCTTTATCAGTTACGAGGACGTGTCGGGCGTAGCAATCGTGTCGCCTACGCTTATTTCATGTATGAACAGCAAAAAATTCTTAATGAAGTGAGCGAAAAAAGGTTACAAGCAATCAAAGATTTTACGGAATTAGGTTCAGGGTTCAAAATCGCGATGCGTGATTTATCGATCCGAGGAGCAGGAAATCTTTTAGGTGCCCAACAACATGGCTTTATCGATGCTGTTGGTTTTGATATGTATTCTCAAATGTTGAGTGAGGCAGTTTCACGAAAACAAGGGAAAAATAATCAAGTCGAAAAAACATCAGTTGAGATCGATCTTGGTGTCGATGCCTACTTACCAGAGGAATACGTCTCAGATCAACGACAAAAAATCGAGATCTATAAACGTATCAGAGAACTTGACTCACAAGAAATGCTTGATGAGCTGGAAGATGATTTGTTGGACCGTTTTGGTGAATATCCTGAAGAGGTCGCTCATTTATTGACGATCGGTCAGATCAAAATGGATGGTGATCGTGCATTGATCGAAACGATTCGCAAACAAGAGCAAAAACTAGTCTTTACGTTAAGCAAGGTTGGAACAAAACGTTATACGGTGGAACAACTTTTTGAAGCACTGACAGCAACAAAATTAAAGGCCAGTCTAGGTGTTGAAAAGGAAAAAATGGTGATCCGATTAACGATTCCCAAAGCGACAGATACTGCGAGCTGGATGCAAGAGATCCAACGTTTTGTGAAAGCATTACGTGAACAAAAATATGCTGTAGCATAGGAAGGAGCAGACGCTTTGGACCATAAAGAAATGCGTAAAGTGATGCAAGGCGCATTTGTACTCACGCTTGCTTCTTTTATAGCGAAAGTATTAAGTGCCTTGTACCGCATCCCACTGCAAAACTTAGTCGGCGATGAAGGATTTTATGTTTACCAACAAGTTTATCCTATTTATGGAATTGCCATGACCTTAGCACTGTCTGGTCTTCCTCAGTTTATCTCTAAATATATTGCAGAAAGAAAAGATCCATTACAGCGTAAAGCGGCATTGCAAAAACTATATCCTTTAGTCTTTTGGACCGGTGTTTTATTGTGGCTATTCACCTTTTCCTTTAGTCGGTGGATTGCTTTTATGATGGGGGATCTACAGTTGAAGCCGTTGATCCAGATCGTTTCCTTCACCTTTTTGCTGATGCCAGGACTTTCTTTTTATCGAGGGAATTTTCAAGGACGCTTCTTGATGGAACCCACTGCGGTTTCTCAAGTCATCGAACAGTTCGTTCGCGTGTCGATCATCGTTTGTAGTGCGCTTGCTTTCCGGATGTTAGGCTGGAATGTCTATCAAACGGGAACAGCAGCGATGAGCGGAGCGGTTCTTGGTGGGTTTTGTGCCTATGGTGTTTTACACTATTATGAACAAAAAATACATGGTGGTGCATTAAGCTTTCGACATTTTTCTATCTTTAATCGGCCACCAAAACCACTGATACGCCGCTTTTTTGTCGAAGGCGGATTGGTGTCGATTTATAGTGGTCTATTGATCTTCTTTCAGTTGATCGATTCGTTTTTTGTCAAAAATGCACTGGAAGTCTATGGATTGACTGAACAAAGTGCGAAAATCGCTAAAGGAGTGTATGATCGAGGGCAGCCTTTGGTCCAATTAGGTCTAGTTATTGCAACTGCATTAAGTGCCACATTTTTACCAGCATTAACACGTTATCTAATGAGCACCGTTCCCAGTCAATTTCTAAAGACAGCGAAAATCTATTTACGGCTGACTACGGCGTTAGCTTTAGCTGCTTCAGTAGGTTTGGCGATGTTGCTTCCCTACATCAACTATGCACTATTCAAAGATTATGCGGGAAATGCTGCCCTTGTGTTGTTTGTATTTTCGATTGCACTTACAGCAGTTATTCAAGCGTATCAAAGCATTGCTCAAAGTAAAAATTCTTTCCGACCTTCATTGAAGGGAGCGGGCTGGGGGCTTCTAGCAAAAGCATTAGCTACGCCTTTATTGACAGGACGTTTGGGAACGGTGGGCGCTAGTCTATCTACGCTACTAGGGTTAGCTGTAACATTGTGGTATTTTGTCCACACTGAAAAAGCAGACATCAACAGCTTTTGGAAAGAACGTAAATTCGGTAAAAAATTGATTCAGTGTTTAGGCTGGATGATCCTATCCTTATTTTTATACTATGGTCTATTGATGCTGTTTTTTGGTCCAATCCAACACCGCTCAACGGCTTTCTTAGTCAGTCTAGTCGGTGTGATCATCGGCGCATTTGTTTTTGTGAATGCGGTGATCTGGACGAGACTGTTTACGATCAGAGAATGGCTGATGTTGCCTTTTGGTAAAAAAATATTAAGGATAAACAAACAATTTAAAAAGTGAGGGAAAACCATGCGATTAGACAAATTTCTTAAAATCTCTCGAATCATCAAACGTCGCTCAGTAGCAAAAGAAGTGGCAGATAAAGGGAGAATCCAAATAAATGGCAAGCTAGCGAAGTCTTCTAGTGATGTCAAAGTCGGAGATATAATGAAGATCCAATTTGGGAACAAAACAATGGAAGTAAAAGTGGTAGAATTACACGAGTCAACGAAAAAAGAAGATGCACAGAAGATGTATGAACTATTAACTGAGACCCGCACGAAAAACAGTGAAGAAATTGATTAGACAAGCCATCTTGATGTTGGTATAATGAGAAGGACAATCAAAAAAGATTGGAGCGAAGTGCAGTGACGAAAAAAAGCAACAAAATTGCTGCTTTAGACACAGAGTATGCAAAGAAAAAGTATGCTGAATTTCAACAACAACAACGCCAATTGATTTTTCGAAGACGTAGGTTAGCAGCCATTTTCATCGGCGCTTTGGTCATTTTCGCAGTGTTAGGATTTCAAATTTTTCGTGATATGCAAAGAATGGATCGATTAAACGATTTAAGAGTTGAAGCGAATACGGAGATGAGTCAAGTCAATACGGAGGTTGATCAACTCAAAGAAGACGTTTCATTATTAAAAGATGATGATTATGTGGCGAAACTTGCGAGAAGTAAATTCTTTTATTCCAAAGAAGGCGAGAAAGTTTACCCAATATTAGAACCGGCTACCGATAGTTCAACGGCTGAAACAAATCAATCAACTAGTTCAACAACTGCAAAATAAGCAGTATATAAATAGGTTAATAATTAGGAGGAACATTTTTTTTATGTCAATCGAGGTAGGAGCAAAACTGCAAGGAAAAGTATCAGGAATCACAAATTTTGGGGCATTTATTGATTTAGGAGCTGGTAAAACGGGTTTAGTTCATATCAGTGAAGTATCAAATGGGTATATCAAAGATATTCACGACGTTTTAAGTGTTGGAGATGAAGTAACAGTCAAAGTTATTTCTGTAAATGATGATGGTAAGATTGGGCTATCTATCCGTAAAGCGCAAGAGCAACCAGCTGAATCGAATGAAGAACAACGTCCAAAACGATATCAAAAAGATACACGGGATACACGTGACACACGAGATAATCGTGGCCGTGCAACACAGAAAAAATCTTTTTCTCGCAGTCAATCTTCTAACAATCACAAAGAAGATTTTGATTCATTAATGAGTTCATTTTTAAAAGATAGTGATGATCGATTGACTTCCTTGAAACGTAACACTGAAGGCAAGCGTGGTGGTCGCGGCGGACGTCGCAGCTAAAACAAATGAAAATGAAGGGGCAGGCAATTGTTTCAGACTATTGTCCGCTCTTTTTTTCTTTTGCAACCATTATCGAAAAAGTGTAAGTGAAAGGAAGTGATGGGTGTGTCGATCAAAAACCAAGTATCAGCAGAGATGCAACGAATGTTTATCGAACAAGGTAAAGTAAAAGGGTATCTAGCCAAAGGAAATCATGTACTGTTGGCGATTTCTGGGGGAGTTGATTCCATGGTGTTGCTTGATTTAATGATTGCAGCTAAAAAAGAAGTAGCCTTTTCTTTGGGTGTAGTACACATCAACCACCAATTAAGACCAGAATCTGCAGATGAAGCAGCCTACTTAAAAGCCTATTGTCAGGAACGAAAGATCCCATTTATCCTTGAAGCATGGAAAGAACCGGCAACAAAGGGCATCGAAGCTGCTGCAAGAGCCTTTCGTTATCACACGTTTGCAAAAATCATGCACACAGATGGTTATCAAGTAGTGATGACTGCGCATCATGGAAACGATCAAATGGAAACGATTTTAATGAAGATAGTGCGTGGGGGACAGTTAGGAACTTTTGCAGGGATCAAAGAAAGCCAGCGTTTTTCAAATGGCCAGCTGATCCGCCCACTTCTAAGTTTTGGTAAAGAGCAATTGTATGAATATGCTGCAGAAAAAAAGCTTGTTTATTTTGAGGATCAGACCAATCAGGAACTGAATATCCAAAGAAATCGGATCAGGCATTTAGTGATTCCCCAATTAAAACAAGAAAATCCACAAGTTTTGGCACATTTTCAACGTTTTGCGCAACAAATTACTTGGGCAGATCAATTAATCAAGAAACAAATGAAAAAAGTGATCGAAGAACAGGTCAAAGAAATGCATGATGGATTTGTTTTTCCATGGAGAGTAGTACAAGAGATGTCCCTAGAAGAGCGGTACTATTTTTTGTATACGCTATTCGATTGGGCGAACAGAAAAACAAACCTCTTTATCAATGAACAGCAAATCGACCAACTATTAGAGCAAGTTGAACGACCGAAAGGGCAATGGCAACTAACTCTTGATCGTTCATGGGTATTCCAACGGGTCTATGAAGAAGTTGCTTTGGTAAGAAAGAACGATGTGGAGAATGAACCTGTGGAAATAATCGATCAATTTATCGAAATAGAACCACATAAGCAGATCATATTAAATGAGAAGGCATGGGTAGGTCTATTCACGCCTGATGAAGTGGCAGAATTTAGATGTATCGACGATTGGGGAGAATTTTCTCATGATGTCTGGCTGGAACCTCAGCAAACCCTGTTCATCGGAAAAAGACAAGCGGGCGATCGCATACAGCTAAATGAAAAATTGACAAAGAAAGTATCTAGGTATTTTATTGACAAGAAAATACCTGATCTGCAAAGAAAAGATGCGTGGGTGATTAAAGATGAGCAAAAAAAAATAATTAGTTTGCTTCCTTTTACATATTCCCATTTGAGTATTGGTGTAGAAACTGATAAAATACACTACATACTTCTTTACAAATATCAAAAAGAAGCAACTGGAAGGAGAACCTGATGTTAGAAAAGGATATTGAGAAAGTTTTGATTACAAAAGAAGAGATACAAGTTCGTTGTGAAGAACTAGGCAAAGAATTGACAGAAGCTTATAAGGATTCAAATCCATTAGTAGTTGGTGTCTTAAAAGGTGCAGTCCCATTCATGGCAGATATCATACGTTCAATCGATGCGTATTTAGAATTAGATTTCATGGATGTTTCAAGTTATGGTAATGCCACTGTTTCATCTGGTGAAGTTAAGATTGTGAAGGACTTAGATACAAATGTCGAAGGTCGCGATCTGTTGATTGTTGAAGATATCATTGACAGCGGACGAACACTTGCTTATCTAGTCGATCTTTTTAAATATCGTAAAGCAAACTCAGTGAAAATCGTGACATTGCTTGATAAACCAGAAGGAAGAGTCGTAGATATTGAAGCAGACTACGTTGGATTCAATGTGCCAAACGAATTTGTGGTAGGATATGGCTTAGATTATGCAGAAGCTTATCGCAATCTACCTTATATCGGAGTATTGAAACCAAGCGTTTATCAATCAAATTAATGCTGTATCTGTTGTGATTTGTGTTACAATAGAATGGTCAGGATTGATAAAAAAAATGCTAATTTAAAATAACGCATAGGGAGGGCAACTATGAACAAAAAGAACAATGGCATGATGAAAAATGCCTTGTATTATGTCCTCGTAATCTTAGCGATGGTAATGGTCGTATACTTTATTTTTGGTAACAATGGCCAACGATCGTCAGATATCGAGTACTCAAAATTCACAGAACAATTGCAAGCAGGTAAAATCAAGAACTTTGAAGTGCAACCTGCAAATGGTGTATATAAAATCACTGGTGAATACAAAGAGCAACAGAAAGTCGCTAATAGCGGCGGTCTATCTATCTTAGGTTCAACAGATACTACAACTACCCATTTTACAACGATCATTTTACCGAATGATACAACACTGAGTCAGGTAACTGATTTAGCGAAAGAAAAGAATGTCGCGACGACAGTCAAAGAAGAGTCAAGTAGTGGCGTATGGGTCTCCTTGTTGCTTAGCTTCTTGCCGATTGTGATCATCATTTTCTTCTTCTATATGATGATGGGCCAACAAGGCGGCGGTGGCGGCGGTGGCGGCCGTGTCATGAACTTTGGTAAATCAAAAGCCAAAGAAGCAGACAAAAAAGCCAACCGTGTACGTTTTTCTGATGTCGCAGGTGCAGAAGAAGAAAAACAAGAACTTGTCGAAGTCGTTGAGTTCTTAAAAGATCCACGACGATTCGTTGAGCTAGGTGCGCGTATCCCAGCAGGTGTTCTTTTAGAAGGACCTCCAGGGACTGGTAAGACATTACTTGCCAAAGCAGTAGCCGGAGAAGCCGGTGTACCATTCTATTCTATTTCTGGTTCAGACTTCGTTGAAATGTTTGTCGGTGTCGGTGCAAGCCGTGTACGTGATTTATTTGAAACAGCGAAGAAAAATGCTCCGGCAATCATCTTTATCGATGAAATCGATGCTGTAGGTCGTCAACGTGGTGCAGGTATGGGTGGCGGACATGATGAACGCGAACAAACCTTGAACCAATTGCTTGTTGAAATGGATGGATTTGATGGGAATGAAGGAGTTATCGTCATTGCCGCAACCAACCGTTCTGATGTATTGGACCCAGCATTGTTACGTCCAGGACGTTTTGACCGTCAAATTTTAGTTGGTCGTCCAGATGTGAAAGGTCGTGAAGCGATTTTACGTGTTCACGCAAGAAATAAGCCTTTAGCAGATGATGTTGATCTAAAAGTTGTTGCACAACAAACACCAGGATTTGCTGGTGCTGATTTAGAAAACGTCTTGAACGAAGCTGCTTTAGTAGCGGCACGTCGTAACAAGAAAAAAATCGATGCTTCAGATGTCGATGAAGCAGAAGATCGCGTGATTGCAGGTCCAGCTAAGAAAGACCGCGTAATCAGCAAAAAAGAACGCGAAATGGTGGCATACCATGAAGCAGGTCACACTATCGTTGGGTTAGTCTTAAGTCGTGCACGTGTCGTTCATAAAGTAACGATCATTCCACGTGGGCGTGCAGGCGGTTATATGATCGCATTGCCAAAAGAAGACCAATTCTTGATGACAAAAGAAGACATGTTTGAACAAATCGTTGGTTTGCTAGGTGGACGAACAGCAGAAGAAATCATCTTCAATGTTCAATCGACAGGCGCTTCAAATGACTTTGAACAAGCAACAGCGTTAGCAAGAAGTATGGTCACTGAATATGGGATGAGCGATCGCTTAGGTCCAGTTCAATATGAAGGAAACCATCAAGTGTTTGTAGGTCGTGATTACGGTCAAACAAAAGCTTACTCTGAACAAGTTGCATTTGAGATCGATCAAGAAGTACGCAAGATTTTGATGGAAGCACATCAAAAAGCGCATGAAATCATCGAAGCACACCGTGCGCAACACAAATTGATTGCTGAAAAACTTCTAGAATTCGAAACATTGGATGCGAAAGCAATCAAATCTTTATTTGAAAGAGGCGTAATGCCAGAAGGTTCAGAATCGGATAACTATCCAAGCGAAAAAGAAGCACAAACTTTTGAAGAAGCAAAACGCGCTTTAGAAGAAAAAGATGCTGAAAAACAAGCGGAAGAAAAAGAAAATTTTGAACATGATAAAGAAGAATTGAACGAAGAAGCTAAAGAAGAACAGGATGCTACTTTACCAAACGATTCTGACGATCATAACAAATAATACGAAAGAGCTGTGACGAAAGTCATAGCTCTTTTTTTAATTAAAATAGTAGTTAAAAGTCCCTGCTTCTGTGAACAGGATAAAATCCTCCTAACAAGTTAAGCAGCGATTTCTAACTATTCTTTTTTGAAACTGGCTATTTTTGTCATACGTTTCTTTCTTATGCTTTTATGAAAGCAGATTTGATTAATCATAGGTTAAGTTCAATTCCATCAGTTGAAAAAAATGAGCGTAACTAGTATGATTCACTATGAGTTTAAAATCGGGAAATGAGGTACATAAAATGGAAGATTATTTAGTTAAAGCTTTAGCACATAATAGATTTGTGCGAGCATATGCTGTTCAAGCAACCAATACTGTAGCGGAAGCACAAAGACGTCATGATACATGGCATACTTCTTCTGCCGCATTAGGTCGGACATTAGTGGGCGGTTTGCTACTAGGCGCAACTGTAAAGGGCGATGATAAGTTGACGATCCGCATTCAAGGAGACGGACCAGCGAAGGGCATCGTAGTCGATGCGAACGGAAAAGGGGAAGTAAAAGGCTACATTCAAAATCCGCATTTAAGTTTGCCTTTAAATGAAGTAGGGAAAATCGATGTACGTGGCGCAGTAGGAACACAAGGGATGTTCAGTGTCACGAAAGATTTGGGACTGAAAGAACCTTTTTCTGGTCAAACACCTATCGTTTCCGGAGAAATAGCAGAAGACTTTACTTATTATTTAGCTATTTCAGAACAAATTCCTTCTGCTGTCGGTTTGAGTGTTCTAGTCAACACAGATGATAGTATCAAAACGGCTGGTGGCTTCATGATCCAGATCATGCCTGGTGCAGATGAAGAAACCATCACTCAAATCGAAGAACAATTAAAAAAAACACCGAGAATCTCTACATTGCTAGATGAGGGATTAACGCCAGAAGAAATCTTAAAAGGGTTGCTAGGAACAGAAGAGTTGAATATCTTAGAAAAGCTACCTGTTCAATTCAAGTGTGATTGCTCCAAAGAAAAATTTGGTGAAGCAATCATTGCATTAGGGCCAGATGAAATTCAAGCGATGATCGACGAAGACCATGGCGCAGAAGCAGTCTGCTCGTTCTGTAACAATAAGTATGAATACAGTGAGGATGAATTAACAGCACTCAAAGAAGAAGCATTAGGAGGAAACTAAGTGGAACATACATGGAAAATAGGCAATGTAGAAATTCCCAATCGTGTAGTCGTTGCACCAATGGCTGGAATCACCAACTCCGCTTTTCGAGTAACTGTAAAAGAATTCGGCGCTGGATTAGTTGTCTGCGAGATGATCAGCGATCAAGGCATCCATTTTAGGAATAAGAAAACCTTAGAGATGCTGCATATAGAAGAAGGAGAGCATCCTTTAAGTTTACAGATATTCGGTGGAAATAAAGATACATTAGTCGAAGCAGCACAATTCGTTCAAGAAAATACCGCTGCTGATATCATCGATATCAACATGGGCTGCCCAGTCAATAAAGTCATCAAAGCGGAAGCAGGTGCGAAGTGGTTGTTAGATCCAGATAAAGTTTATGAAATGGTCCATGCGGTTTCTTCGGCTGTCGATATACCTGTAACTGTAAAAATGCGGATCGGTTGGGATGAACAACATGTATTTGCTGTTCAAAATGCATTAGCTGCTGAGTCAGCTGGTGCAAGTGCGATCGCAATGCATGGACGTACACGGGTACAAATGTATGAAGGAAAAGCAGATTGGGAAGTCTTGAAAGAAGTCAAAAGCCAGTTGACGATCCCTTTTATGGGGAATGGAGATGTCAAAACACCTGAAGATGCAAAAAGAATGTTGGAATATGTGGGGGCAGACGGAGTAATGATCGGCCGTGCCGCATTAGGGAACCCTTGGATGATCCATCGTACCCAGCACTATTTAGAGACAGGTGAATTGATTCCAGAACCCACGCCTCGTGAAAAAATAGAGACAGCAAAACTCCACTTGAAACGTTTAGTTGATCTAAAAGGGGAAGTTATTGCTTGCCGTGAATTTCGGACCCATGCTTCTTATTATTTGAAGGGAGTCTCTCGAGCGGCGAAAGTCAAAGTTGCAATCAACCACTCTGAAAAACAAACAGAAATCAATGATTTATTGGATGGCTTTTTAGAGAAAACAGAAAAAATATCTATGAGTTGATGACATGTTTTTCTGAGTTTTTCGTTAATTTCAAGTCGAAAATTTAAGTTCGGCTTGCTTTTTTTGTGTTTCATTGGCATTATAGGGAAGAGAATAACATGAGAATGGAGGAACTTTTGTGACACAGGAACAACAACATCAAGTAGAAGATTTAAATGATCAAATGCTTGTTCGTCGTCAAAAAATGGAGCAATTGAGAGAAAATGGGATTGATCCTTTCGGCAAGCGATTTGAACGTACACACAATTCAGCAGAACTACATGAACTATTTGATCCAAGAACAAAAGAAGAATTAGCAGAGATGGGATTAACTGCTAGCGTAGCAGGACGTATGATGACAAGACGCGGCAAAGGTAAAGCAGGTTTTGCACATTTACAAGATCGTGAAGGTCAAATCCAAATCTATGTACGGAAAGACCAAGTAGGAGACGAAGCTTACGATGTATTCAAACACGCTGATCTAGGTGACTTTTTTGGTGTGACGGGTGAAATCATGAAGACGGACACTGGAGAAGTTTCCATCAAAGCTTCAGAGATCGTCATTTTATCAAAAGCACTACGTCCGTTACCAGATAAATACCATGGGTTGACGAACATCGAACAACGTTACCGCCAACGTTATTTAGATTTGATCAGTAATCGTGAAAGTTTTGACCGCTTCATGAAACGCAGTCAAATCATCAGCGAGATCCGTCGCTACTTAGATGGCAATGGATATATAGAAGTAGAAACTCCTGTATTGCATAATGAAGCTGGTGGTGCTGCAGCACGTCCATTTATTACACATCATAATGCATTGGATATTGACTTGTACCTCCGTATTGCCCTAGAACTTCATTTGAAACGACTAATTGTCGGTGGTATGGAAAAAGTCTATGAAATCAGTCGTGTATTCCGTAATGAAGGGATCGATACAACACACAATCCAGAATTTACAATGCTAGAAGCTTATACAGCTTATACAGATTTCCAAGATGTGATGAATTTGACAGAAGGTATTATTCGTAATGCAGCTCAGAAAGTACTTGGTACAGCTAAGATCACCTATGACGGGCAAGATGTCGATTTAGAGAGTGACTTTAAACGTATCCACATGGTAGATGCGATCAAAGAAAAAACTGGTGTCGACTTCTGGAAAGAAATGACGCTGGAAGAAGCATTAGCTATTGCTAAAGAACATGATGTAGAAGTAACAGAAGCAATGGGTGTTGGTCATGTCATCAATGAGTTTTTCGAGACTTTCGTTGAAGAAACATTGACACAACCTACTTTTGTTTATGGTCATCCAGTAGAAGTTTCTCCGTTAGCGAAGAAAAATCCAGAAGACCCACGTTTTACAGATCGTTTTGAATTATTTATCGTTGGGCGAGAATTTGCGAATGCCTTTACTGAATTAAATGACCCAATCGATCAAAGAGAACGTTTTGAAGCACAAGAAAAAGAACGTGAATTAGGAAATGACGAAGCACATGGTGTAGATGAAGACTTCTTAGAAGCGTTAGAATATGGTATGCCACCTACTGGCGGTCTGGGAATCGGAATCGACCGTCTAGTGATGCTTTTGACAGATGCTCAATCGATTCGAGACGTTTTATTATTCCCAACAATGCGTTAACGATAAGATAGGAGGAGAGACCTAATGGGTTTTCTCCTTCTTTTTTGTAGGTAAGAGGAATAAAAAAGTATAAGATATTTATTTGCATTTTTACGCTTAAATATGAATAGTCGTAAAAAGATTTTTGGAATACGCTTTATAAAATAAAAAATAGCGGGAAAAATTTGAATAAAAAGGAAATTCCAACTTTCAGGCCATAAATAATAACGAATGATATTATAAGTGAAGCGAACAGTAATCGAAAGATATCACCTTAAATACGAACAATTAATGGAAAGGAATAATGATTGATCGGTTGTTGAAAAAAACTTGAAAAAATACAAGAAAGTCGTTGACCGATACGGGTTTAGTTGGTATATTATTATTTGTTCAAAAGTTACCGAGAATAACTTCTGAAAATAACTTAAAAAATTCTTGACGTGTGGATGGTCACATGATAAGATAACTAAGTCATTTGAAAAGAACCTGTTGAAAAGCTTGATCTAATCAAGGAAAACTTCAAAAAAATTCTTGACAAATAACAAGAGATAAGTTATGATATACGAGTTGCTGAAAGATTTCTAAAAACGAAATCGAAAATAACTTTTAAGAAAACAGTTGACATTCACTTGTCACTCTGATATGATATAAAAGTTGCTACGGCAATTCAAGTAGACCTTTGAAAACTGAACAAAGTAAGACAAACCAAATGTGTAGGGCGTCTTGATTGATTCAAGACAACAAACATT
>NZ_QPTY01000059.1:0-6768 GCF_005236045.1 Enterococcus sp. VV15 | reverse complement strand
GAAAATATATTAAGTTTGATCAATGAGAGACCGGTAAAACATTGTATAGTATTTTACACAGGATTATGGACTTGACTAAAATCGTCAAATATTATAGGAAACATAACGAAAGAATTGAATTTATCTAGACGAAATACTAGCTAAATGAACTATCAATAGAAGATTACACCTACGTTTCATAAACAGTTGAGCAATCATAAAAAGACAAATACCCGATGCTTTTAAGTGGTATGAAAAAATACCTAAAGCAAGAACTCAATGAAGAGTCTGCTTTAGGTATTTTTACTTGTTATATGTAAATAAAAACCGTTCAACAATGAACGGTTCAAACTTTATTCAATTAAACGCGTTCAACTTTTCCTGATTTCAAAGCACGAGTTGACACCCAAACTTTTTTAGGTGTTCCGTCGATCATTACGCGAACTTTTTGTAAGTTAGGTTTAACAGTACGTTTTGTTGAGTTCATAGCGTGTGAACGGTTGTTTCCACTTTTTGTCTTGCGACCTGTAAAGTAACAAACTTTTGCCATGTAAATTTCCTCCTTTGCCTTGATTTGGAGCAATAGAATAATTCAGCTCATACCAGACTAACATATCATATAGAATAGTAATTTGCAAGCACATTTTCACTGATAGAATTGACATTTGTCAAGAATAATTGTAGATTATACAAGGTTATTTCTAAAAAATTCGTGGGTTTTTGAGTACTTTAGGGTAACTACCTTTTATTTCAGGTTGCGCTATGATAAAATATGATAGAAGAAAAATGGGAGTATTTTACCCGTTAAGGAGGCTCATTCATGGCTGTAAAAATTCAAACGTCAGCTGGAACCATTGAAATTACCAATGATGTGATTGCAACAGTTGTTGGTGGCGCCGCGACAGATGTGTTCGGTGTTGTAGGAATGGCCAGCAAAAATCAAATCAAAGATAATATCACTGAGATTTTACGTAAAGAAAATTATGCTAGAGGTGTAGTCGTTCGTCAAGAAGATAACGGTATCGCGGTGGACGTTTATACGATTATTAGCTATGGTACAAAAATTTCGGAAGTTTCACGTAATGTTCAAGAAAAAGTAAAATACAACTTGGAGGCATTATTAGGTGTAACAGCCAATTCTGTTAATGTCTTTGTCCAAGGTGTTCGTGTACTGCCAGACTAGGCAGGAGGCTTGCTGATTCATTCAGCAGTCGATCTGAAGGAGGATTATCTAGGTGAGTTTAACAGAAATCAGTGCAAGCCAATTCCAGGAAATGGTTCAGGCGGGCGCGAATCGTCTGCAAATAAATGCAGAATATGTCAATTCGTTAAATGTATTTCCAGTTCCTGATGGAGATACTGGTACAAATATGAATTTATCCATGACTAGTGGAGCAAAAGCAGTAGTTGACTCTACTTCTGAAAAAGTAGGGGATCTAGCAACGATGCTATCTAAAGGATTGCTGATGGGAGCTCGAGGAAATTCAGGAGTTATCTTGTCTCAATTATTCCGCGGTTTTTCCAAACAAATTCCAGATGTAACAGTATTAAATGCTACCGATCTAGCGGCAGCTTTTACACATGGTGTTGAAACAGCTTATAAAGCGGTCATGAAACCAGTAGAAGGAACGATCCTGACAGTAGCGAGAGAAGCTGCTAAAGCTGGCGAAAAGAAAGCAAAATCAACCGATGATGTAATAGAAGTGATGACTGCCGTTGTCAAAGGCGGAAAACGCGCTTTAGCTAAAACACCTGACTTATTGCCAGTATTAAAAGAAGTAGGTGTAGTCGATAGTGGTGGACAAGGATTACTGTTTGTCTATGAAGGCTTTTTGAGCGCTTTGAACGGTGAATTCCAAGCAGATGAAGTCTATGAACCATCTCCAGCAGAAATGGATGACATGGTCAATGCGGAACATCATCGTAGTGTCCAAGGACAATTAGCTACAGAAGATATCCACTATGGCTACTGTACAGAAATCATGGTGAAAATCGGAGAAGGACCAACCGTTGATAGCCAATTTGATTATGAAGAGTTCCGCAATTACTTAGACGGATTAGGCGATTCATTATTAGTAGTCAATGATGAAGAAATCATCAAAGTACATGTTCACACAGAAAATCCAGGTGAAGTATTGAACTATGGACAAAAATTTGGTTCATTAGTGAAAATAAAAGTGGATAATATGCGTTTGCAACATGAAACGATTTTAGAGCATGACGAAGATGTCAATGCGTTTGCACAACAAAAACCGACACGTACACCTTATGGTATCGTAGCAATCGCTGCTGGCGAAGGGATCCAAGAGTTATTTAAAAGCTTAGGTGCAAATTACGTGATCAGTGGCGGTCAAACAATGAATCCAAGTACAGAGGACATTGTCAAAGCCATTCAAGATGTCAATGCAGACAAAGTTATCGTGTTGCCAAACAACAAAAATATTTTCATGGCTGCTGACCAAGCAGCTGAAGTTGCTGAAATCCCAGTAGCAGTCGTGCCATCAAAGACGATCTCTCAAGGATTGACAGCGATGCTATCATTCAATGATCAAGTATCATTAGATGAAAATAAACAAACAATGACAGAAATGCTTTCAAGTGTAGTGAGCGGTCAAGTGACACATGCTATTCGTGACACAACGATTGATGGCGTAAAAATCACTGAAGGTGACTTTTTAGGAATGATCGATGGAAAAATCGTGATCTCTAATCCAGATATCGTGGAAACGTCATTAGATACTCTAGAAAAAATGATCACTGAAGACACAGAAATCGTAACGATCTTAGCTGGTGAAGGTGGCTCAGTTGAGCAAGCAGAAGCTTTGACAGCTAAGTTAGTCGAACGTTATCCAGATTTAGAAGTCGAGATCCATCAAGGAGATCAACCTGTTTATCCATATCTATTCTCAGCAGAATAAGAACGTAGCAAAGAATGATCGAAATTAGTAAGGGCTGTGCCAGAGAAATGGTACAGCCCTCTTTCTAAGGAGTGACTGAAATAGAATAAGACTGTCAGTTGGGAAATGACGAAGAGGAGGAAATGACCATGCGATCTTTGAATGATCCAGTTACGGTGTTAGCTGGTGTGGGAGAGAAAAGAGCCGTGAGTCTTGCCAGTTTAGGCATACATACGATTGAAGATTTACTGACCTATTATCCTTTTCGCTATGAAGATATCCAAGAAAGAAATTTAAATGAGATCCAAGACCAAGAGAAAGTAACCTTAAAAGGACTTGTAGTTTCTCCACCTGTCATGAGCCGATTCGGGTACAAAAAAAGCCGATTACAGTTTCGAATGATGCAAGATCATGCAGTGTTCAATGTTTCTTTTTTCAATCAACCTTATTTAAAAGATAAAATCATTTTATCGGAAGAAATCGCCGTCTATGGAAAATGGGATGCGAAACGAAAAGCTTTAAATGGGATGAAAATCTTAGGTTCTCAAACATTAGATGATTTTTCTCCTATCTATCATGTCAATAAATCGATACGCCAAACGACCTTAGTTGATCTGATAAAAAAAGGATTTGAAGAATACGGACAATTACTTGAAGAAAATCTGCCGATCTACTTAGTCGAGAAGTATCGTTTATTGGATCGACCAACAGCTGTTAGAAGTATGCATTTCCCAAAAAATCATGAAGAAAATCATCAGGCGAAGCGACGAATCATTTTTGAGGAATTCTTTTTGTTCCAAATGCGACTTCAAGGACTAAAAAAAGCCGAAAAAGCAGAAAAAAATGGACTGGAGATCTTATACGATATCCAGCGATTAAAAGAGTTTACCAAAAAATTGCCCTTTGAATTAACGAATGCACAAAAACGCGTAACGAATGAAATTTGTCGTGACCTGAGAAGCCCGCAGCATATGCAACGTCTTTTACAAGGGGATGTAGGAAGTGGGAAAACGATTGTAGCTGCCATTGCTTTGTATGCCACGACCACAGCGGGATTCCAAGGCGCATTGATGGTACCTACTGAAATTTTGGCACAACAGCATATGGAAAGTTTACAGAAATTATTTGATCCAACAGAAGTAAAGCTTGGTCTTTTAACTGGTTCAACGAAAGCCAAAGAACGAAAGGAACTAATTGAACAGCTAGAAACCGGAGAAATAGACATTATAATAGGTACACATGCGTTGATCCAAGAAGGCGTGGAGTTTCAAAATCTGGGGTTAGTGATCACAGACGAGCAGCATCGCTTTGGTGTCAATCAACGAAAAGTTCTTCGGGAGAAAGGTTGGCGGCCAGATGTGTTGTTCATGACTGCAACGCCGATTCCTCGTACGTTAGCAATTACCGCGTATGGAGAGATGGATGTTTCGATCATCGATGAGCTGCCAGCCGGGCGGATCCCCATCGAAACACGTTGGGTGAGAACGCCTCAATTAGACAGTGTATTGGATTGGACACATAAAGAATTAGCTAAGGGACATCAGATGTACGTGATTTGTCCATTGATCGAAGAATCCGAAGCACTGGATGTGAAAAATGCGGTAGAAATCTATGAGAAATTAAGTGAGCTGTTTGCACCTCAGTATGAAGTGGGATTATTACATGGTAAAATGAAGAACCAAGAAAAAGATGCGATCATGGAAACCTTTAAAGAAAATAAGATGCAAATCTTAGTTTCGACGACCGTTATCGAAGTCGGAGTAAATGTTCCCAATGCCACAGTCATGCTGATCATGGATGCGGATCGTTTTGGACTAGCACAGTTGCATCAATTGCGTGGCCGAGTTGGTCGTGGTAGTGATGCTTCCTATTGTGTGTTAGTCGCTAATCCTAAGAATGAATTGGGCGTTGAACGGATGAAAATCATGACAGAAACAAATAATGGCTTTGTATTAAGTGAAAAAGACTTAGAACTACGTGGTCCTGGAGAAGTCTTTGGCTTTCGCCAATCAGGGCTGCCTCAATTTGCGATTGCCGATCTTGTGGCTGATGGCAATGTTTTGGAAGTCGCCCGTGAAGAAGCGCAGAATGTTTGGCAAATTAAAAATTGGCAGGTGCTACCAGAATATCGGCCTTTGGTAAATAGTCTAGAGGTAGAAAATCAAGATAATCATTATTTTGATTAGCAGACTATGCTATACTTTATAGTGATGATAAAAAAGGAGTGGAAATAATGAGAATCGCCGTAGATGCAATGGGTGGCGACCACGCACCACAAGCAATTGTGGAAGGTGTGGCTTTAGCACAACAAGATTTCCCGGATGTGGAATTTATCCTTTATGGTAAGGAAGCAGAAATCAAAAAATATTTGACAAATGAAAAAAATATCACGATCGTGCATACAGACGAAAAAATAAGCAGTGATGATGAACCAGTTAAAGCGATTCGTCGTAAAAAGACCGCTTCGATGGTTTTAGCGGCGCAAGCAGTGAAAAATGGAGAGGCAGACGCTATTTTCTCAGCCGGAAATACAGGAGCATTATTAGCTGCAGGATTATTTATCGTCGGCAGGATCAAAAACATCGAACGTCCTGGATTAATGTCCACATTGCCTGTTATTGGCAAACCTGATGCTGGTTTTGATATGTTGGATTTAGGTGCAAATGCTGAAAACAAAGCGGAGCATCTTCTACAATATGGTATACTTGGTTCGTTTTATGCACGAAAAGTTCGTGGTATTGGTCGCCCCCGGGTTGCACTATTGAACAACGGAACAGAAGAAACTAAAGGAAGCGAACTTACGAAAAAGGCTTTTGAATTACTGCACAATGAAACGAGTTTGAATTTCATTGGTAATGTAGAAGCAAGAGAATTGCTAAATGGTGTTGCTGACGTGGTTGTCACCGATGGATTCACTGGGAATGCTGTGTTAAAATCAATCGAAGGTACTGCAATGAATATGATGGATCTTTTGAAATCAGCCATTTTAAATGAAGGTTTTAAAGGAAAGATGGGGGCTGTACTACTAAAAAACGGCCTGCGTTCATTAAAATCTGAAATGAATTACTCTAAACATGGCGGAGCTGTGCTCTTTGGACTGAAAGCACCAGTGATCAAAACTCATGGTGCAACGGGTCCAGATGCGGTAAGATATACGATCCGCCAAATCCATACGATGCTTGAAACAAATGTGGTCGGCCAATTGGTTGAACAATTTGAAAAAAGTGCAGAGTGACTTTTTTTATCCGAATGAGAAAAAGTCGGTGGAAAAAAAGGTGGACATTCTTAAAAAATGCCAGTAGAATTAGCGTTGGCGAAAGAAAGTCGACAATTTCGATAATTGTTGGAGGTGAAAACATTGGCACGTGAAGAAATATTTAACAAAGTAGCGAAAATTATTTCAAATCATTTTGAAATTGATACAGATAAAGTAACTGATGAATTAAATATCAAAGATGACCTAAAAGCTGACTCGATCAGCATCATGGAATTTGTTTTGGAGCTTGAAGACGAGTTTGGAACAGAGATCTCTGATGAAGACGCAGAACAAATTGAAACAGTTGGCGGTGCGGTAGATTATATCAGCAGTCATCTTAACTAATTTTCGATAGAGAGAAGTGAGTAAAGACCATTTTTTGGCCTTTACTCACTTTTTTTTAATCTTTTCTGAAAATGAAAAGGGTTTTAAATAGATTTTTCTGACAATTCTGGCAACACTTCGAAATAATCTTGCATTATAAAACGATTTTCTATATAATTATTAATAATCTATTACATGAAGCTTAAAATAATACTTGTTATAAAACGTTTTATTCAGTCAAGTCCATAATCCTGTGTAAAATACTATACAATGTTTTACCGGTCTCTCATTGATCAAACTTAATATATTTTC